>JABHYI010000280.1 GCA_018656255.1 Bacteroidota bacterium | reverse complement strand
CAAGAGAGGCGTCTAATGCTTTTGTATAATTTCCTCCAAAAAAATCTGCACTCATTAAAGTTAATACCGGGCGAAGGCGTTTCCCTCCCAAAGTGAGTATGTAATCAATAGGTTCATACAATGACGCAGGCTCTTTTAAGGTAACCTTGTTGGCTAGGTGTGCAACTAGAGCATCACTGTATTTTGAAATATCCATACTTTAAAATTTCCTCAAAAATAAGGATTAACTAGATATTAAAAGGAGATGTTCACAATCTTTTATAACTAGGATTTAACAAAAGATAACCCATCACAAAAAAAAAGAGATTGGTAGATGTTAAAAAAAGATTAAACGTTGGAAACTTTTTTTGTTTTTTAAGTTTCCTTGTATATTTGCACCCAAATTATGAAAAAAAATATCATTTTAAAGGCAACAGAACTCTTTATGAAACTTGGTTTCAAGAGTGTTACTATGGATGATATTGCCAAAGAAATGGGTATTTCTAAAAAAACCATTTACACACACTTTAACAATAAAGAAACCATCATTGGTGTAGTTACAGATCATGTCTTTGAGACGGTGTGCCATGATATTGATGCTATTTGTGATTTAAATCAAAATCCAATTCAGGAATTATATGCCATTAAAAAAAGAGTGATGCAATACATGCAAAAAGAGAAGGCATCACCCACCTACCAACTTCAAAAGTACTACCCTGCTATTTACAATAACATAAAACAACGTCAGTTTTCGTATATGCAACAATGTGTTGTCAAAAACCTCAACAGAGGTTTGGAGCAAGACCTCTACCGCCAGAATATAGAAGTGCAATTTGTGGCCAGAATATATTTTAACGGAATAACAGGTATTAAGGAAGAATCGTTATTTCCTCACACCATGTATGAGGGTGAAACACTTTATGAAATGTACCTAGAATATCACCTTCGTGGAATTGTTACTCCAAAGGGTAGAAACATATTAAACCAATTGATACAATCAAACCAAGACTAATGAAAAAATACATCATTATACTATGTGCCTTAGTAAGCCTACAGGGATATGGGCAAGACAAAACCTACTCTTTTTCTTTACAACAGGCCATCTCATTTGCAATTGATAGTAGTTATGCAACTATTAATTCTAGAAGAGAAATCTCTAAGGTATTAAAAAGAAAATGGGAAGCCACAGCAATGGGGCTACCTCAAATAGACGCTAATTTTTCTTACCAAAACAACCTAAGCCAACGAGTTTCGCTATTGCCTGCTGCTGCCTTTGACAATACTACCAGTGTGATAAATACAGTTGAGGAGTTTTTTGGCATACAGGCCACTGGGACACCCATTGCGCCTCAGGGTTTTGTCACTATCGTTTTCGGGACGAAACAAAATTTAGGAGCCTCTGCCACCCTTACCCAACTTATTTTTGACGGAAGCTACTTGTATGCACTTGAAGGTGTAAAATCGCTCCTTAGTTTTAATGAAAATCTAAACGAAAAAACAAACCTAGAGGTAAGAAAACAAGTTATCGAGGCCTATGCAAATGTGCTAGTGGCAGATGCGTTTATAGCAATTACAAAAAACAACATTGCTAATGTAGAAAAAAATCTCTTTGAGGCAACAAAGGTCTATGAAAACGGCCTTATAGAACAACAAGCTATACAGCAGTTAGAAATTACATTATTGGATGAAAAAACACAATTAAGTAATGCTCAAAGGTCCTCTAATATTGCAAAACAATTATTAAACCTAACCTTAGGTATTAGTGTAGATAAAAATGTGGTGTTAACCAATACCCTTGAAGGACTCACCTCTGATAACATTTCTTTAGCCCTTTTGGACAACACCTTGGAAATCGAAAAAAACCTAGACTATAAACTTGCAGAAAACCTTACCAACCAGCGCGTGATAGAGTTAAAACTTGAACAAAGCCAAGGCATGCCTTCTTTAAATGGTTTTATCGATTATGGGAGTACAGGCTTTGGAAATCAGTTTGATTTTTTCAGTAGTGATCAAAACTGGTATCAATCTTCTGCTTTTGGAATAACATTAAATGTTCCTGTTTTCTCTAGTGGCCTAAGAAATGCTAGAAACCAGCAAGCAAAAATAGCCCTAGACCAAGCGAAAACAGATTTTGATCAAACTATCCAGCGTGTAAAACTAGACTTTGAAAGAGCAAAAAGCAACTATCAGTTCAGTCTAGAGCGTTATCAAAACACTGAAAAAAACCTTGTCCTAGCCAGAAGTATTGAACATAAAAACCAGGTAAAGTTTAAAGAAGGTTTGGCAACAAGTTTTGATTTAAGACAAGCTCAAAGCCAATTATTTAATGTACAACAACAACACTTGAATGCTATGGTAGAAATTATAAATGCCAAAGCTGAAATGGAAACGGTTTTAAACACTCCAAATTTAAGGATGTCTGTAGAAGACATTAAAAACAAATACTAAGATTAAATAGCACTACAACCAATTATGAGAAAAATAATCACACTACTAACCATCACAGTTTTACTTACTAGCTGCGCAGACCAAAAACAAGAAACTATCCAAGAGGTAATAGCCTCTGAAAACGCGGAAGCAATCCAAAAAAGACGTGACAAGATTGTATTACAACAACAAGAAATAAATACGCAAATAAAATCATTAGATAAGGCTCTGGCAGCATTAAATCCAGAAAAAAACATGCCTTTAATAACTTCTTTTATAGCAAGTAGGACAGTTTTCAAACATTATGTTGAATTGCAAGCAAGTGTAGAAACAGATCAAAACATTCTAATCACCCCAGAAATGGGTGGCATTTTAAAGAAAGTACATGTAACAAAAGGCCAACGCGTAACAAAAGGACAGCTTCTTGCTACTATAGATGATGGTGGCATGAGCCAATCATTGGCACAAATGCAGGTGCAGTTAGTACTTGCCAAAACAACTTTTGAGAGACAGGAGCGCCTATGGAGTCAAAACATTGGTAGCGAAATACAATACCTTCAAGCAAAAACAGCTTATGATGGACAAGTAAAAGCGGTTAACTCTATGCAACAACAAGTAGCCAAAGCAAGTATTAAGGCTCCTTTTTCTGGTACTATTGATGATATCATTACAGAGAAAGGAAATGTGGTAGCCCCAGGACTAACAGCAATACTTAGGATTGTGAGTTTAGAGAATATGTATGTAAAGGCTGATGTGCCAGAAACATATATAACCAGTGTCATAGTAGGGAAACAAGTTGAGGTTTCCTTTCCTGTACTAGGAGAAACCCTAGAGACAACAATAAGCCAAACAGGAAGTTTTATAAATCCTAATAACCGAACATTTAAGGCTGAAATCGAGGTAGAAAACAAGAAAAACAATATCAAGCCTAACTTAACTGCACGATTAAAAATTAACGACTACACAAATAAAAATGCTATTGTGATACCACAAAGTATTATTTCTGAAAATGCACAAGGAGAACAATATATCTACATTCTAAAACAAATAAATCAAGACAAAGCAGTGGCTAGCCGTGTGATTATTGAAACAGGAAAAAAACAAGGAAATAGCATCGAGGTCTTGTCAGGCCTAAAGGACGGAGATCAAATTATTGAAGAGGGAGCTCGAAGCGTAAAAGACGGGCAATCTGTAAAAATCATCACCTACTAATTTTTAATAACTATGGCAAAGCAGAAAAAAAATACCGAGAAAGAGTTTAAACTTTCATCTTGGGCCATTAATAACAAAACAACCATTTATATGGCAATGTTATTGGTGCTATTTTTAGGAGGAAGTGCATACAATAACATGCCACGCGAAAACTTTCCAGAAATTAGAGAAACAAAAATTTACATTAGCTCTGTATATCCCGGAAATACCGCAGAGGACATAGAAAAACTTATCACAGACCCCCTTGAGGATAAGTTAAAAACAGTAAGCAATGTGGTAGAAATAACCTCCACTTCTCAAGAAGACTACTCTATGGTTGTAGTTGAGTTTGATGAAGGTATTTCTGTAGACAATGCAAAGCAAAAAGTTAAAGACGAGGTAGACACCCAAACTTCCAATGAGGATTGGCCTACCTTTAATGGTGCAAAAGTAGAACCTACTATTTTTGAACTCAGTATGAGTGAAGAAATGCCCATTCTTAACATCAATATTTCAGGTAATTATCCAGTAGAAAAATTAAAAGAATTTGCAGAATACCTACAAGATGAAATTGAAAATCTAGAAGAAATAAAACAAGTTGATATTCGTGGAGCTCAAGAAAAAGAAGTAGAGGTTGCTGTAGATATCTATAAAATGATGGCCTCATCTGTCAGCTTTAGAGATATTCAAGGTGCTATCTCTAATGGTAACACTACAATGTCTGCAGGTAATTTTAAAACAAGTGGGCAGCGCAGAACTATCAGGATTTTAGGTGAAATAGAAAACCCAAAAGAATTAGAAAATTTTGTTGTAAAGTCAGAAAATGGAGACATCGTTTATTTAAAAGACGTGGCCACTGTAAGTTTTAAGGAGAAAGACAGAACTACCTTTGCCAGAGAATACGGCAACCAAGTGGTGATGCTAGATGTTAAGAAAAGATCTGGAAAAAACATGGTTGCTGCCGCAGAAAAAATAGAACGTATTGTTGCCCAAACTCAGGCCAATGTATTTCCTTCAAACCTGCAGGTAAACATCACCAATGATCAATCATCAAAAACCATTGGGCAAGTAGACGATTTGGTCAATAACATCATTTTCGGAATCATCTTGGTGGTAACGGTGTTGATGTTTTTCCTTGGTTTTAAAAATGCGCTGTTTGTTGGTTTTGCAATACCCATGTCTATGTTTATGTCATTAATGATATTGGGTTGGATGGGATACACATTAAACACCATGATTCTATTTGGACTAATAATGGGTCTTGGAATGTTGGTTGATAATGGTATTGTAGTGGTAGAGAACGTATACCGATTAATGGACGAGGAAGGGCTTAGCCGCGTAGATGCTGCCAAAAAAGGTATTGGAGAAATTGCATTTCCAATTATTATATCTACAGCAACTACTGTCACTGCATTTATACCCCTAGGACTATGGCCAGGGCTAATGGGGCAATTTATGATCTATTTCCCTATCACGCTATCTGTGGTATTAGGATCTTCCTTATTTGTTGCCATATTCTTTAATTCGGTGCTTGTGTCTCAATTTATGTCTACCCAGGATAAAGACATGCCTTTAAAAAACATCATTGCTATTTCAGGAATTATGATAGGTATTGGAGCATTTATTATGGCATTTGGAGGCGCTTATAGCGGTCTTGGAAGCCTAATGATATTCACTGCCATCATGTTGTGGGTGTATCGTTTAATACTTCGTAAACTTGCCAACACATTTCAGACCAAAGTACTTACTAGGTTAGAGAATTGGTACAAAAAAAATCTCACAACAGCCTTTAAAGGTGCAAGACCTTATCTTATTATTGGGTTTACTTTTGTAATGCTATTTGGAGCTTTTGCAGCATTTGGAATTTCGGTTTCTAACCAAAGAACAAAAATTGAATTTTTTCCAGACAACACACCCAATCAAATTATTGTCTACCTAGAATATCCCCAAGGGACCTCTATTGAAAAAACAAATGCCATCACAAAAGAAATTGAAAAGCGTGTATACAACACTATAAATAGTGACCAGTACACAGATGGAGGGTTTAATTATTTGGTAGAAAGTGCTGTTTCTCAAGTTGGAGAAGGTGCTGGGAATCCGCAAACAGATGGAGGTTCTGCAGCAGAAATGCCTCATAAGGGCAAAATAACAGCCTCTATGAGAGAGTACAAATACCGCCGTGTAGAAGACAGTGAGGTATTGCGCAAAAAAGTACAAGAAGATTTAAAGGGAATTTATCCTGGAATTATCATCTCTGTAGAGAAAGACTCTAATGGCCCTCCACAAGGAGCACCTGTAAACATAGAGCTCTCTGGAAGTGATTACAATGAGCTTATCACAGCTGCCGAAAAAATGCGTGCTTTTTTAAACACCAAAAACATAGCTGCCATAGATGAGCTAAAAATAGACGTCAATAAAGACAAACCAGCAATGCAGGTTCTAATTGATAGAGAAAAAGCAGGTGAGCTAGGGGTCAATGCTGGGCAAATAGGCCAGCAACTGCGTAATTCTTTATTTGGGGCCAAGGCAGGCGTGTACAAAGAAGATGGAGAAGATTATGATATTTATATTCGTTTCAACAAGGCAAGCCGCTACAACTCAAGTGCGCTTTTTAACCAATCGATAACCTTTAGAACACCCACCGGAAAACTGCGTGAAATACCAGTCTCTACAGTTGCATCTCAAAAAAACAACTCTGGGTTTAGTGCCATAAAGCATAAACAATCTAAAAGAATTGTAACACTGTATTCTGCATTAACTCCAGGATATACAGATGCCGGAGCCGCAGTTGCGCAGGTAAAAAATGAAATGCTAAATATAGAAGGCATACCAGATAGCGTGAAAATTGATTACACAGGGCAACTAGAAAAACAAAATAAAGAACAGGCCTTTTTAATGGGTGCTTTTTTTAGTGGTTTGGGCTTAATTTTTCTGATATTAATTTTTCAATTTAATTCTGTCTCTAAGCCATTTATTATCATGATTGCTATATTCCTGAGCTTTATTGGTGTCTTTGGGGGTATTGTAATTTCTGGAGCTCCTTTTGTTATTATCATGACTATGATGGGTATTATATCCCTTGCTGGTATTGTTGTTAATAATGGTGTTGTGCTGCTAGATTATACCCAACTGCTTATCGATAGAAAGAAAAATATGCTGGATCTAGGTGCAAGTCAATACCTTGAAAAAGAAGATTTACTAGATAGCATCATACAAGCAGGTAAGGCAAGATTACGTCCTGTACTGTTAACAGCAATTACTACTGTCTTAGGGCTAATCCCTCTGGCTATTGGCTTAAACATAAATTTCTTTACCTTATTTAGTGATTTTGATGCTAATATTTATATGGGAGGGGATAATGTAATTTTCTGGGGACCTTTGGCCTGGACTGTTATATATGGTTTAATCATTGCCACATTTTTGACATTAATAATTGTACCAATCCTGTTCTATTTTGCTACTCGACTAAAAATGAAAATTGCTTTATTTGTAGCGCAAAGAAAAGAAACAAAAGCGCAATAAAGAGGGATTAAAAAAAGTCGCCTGTAGTGCTACAGGCGACTTTGTATAATAATAAACTACGTGTAAAAAACAAAAAACATCATTTTGGCATACGTGCCCAATACCTCTATTGGTTAATCTAAATTCTTACGGTACGATATTATTAAAATTACCATATAAATATATAGGTATTTAAGTTATAATACTCTGTTTTAATTTCTTTTATTGCCAATCTAAGGAAAAAATTAAATGTGGTGAAAAGCTGTAATAACATGAAATTTACACTCTAATTTTTAATTATTTCTTTCTGTTGTTTTTAGCATTGCTATAAATCCCTTAAAAAGAAGGTCGTTATCATAGAACTTATTAAATTTGCATACTTCTTTTAAGGAAGACAAAACACACACATACCCATGTACAGAACACATACCAATGGTCAACTAAGGGCCGAACACATAGGACAAGAAGTAACCCTTGCAGGTTGGGTGCAAAAAACTCGAAACAAAGGATTTATGGTTTGGGTAGATCTCCGTGATCGCTATGGTATAACCCAACTTATCTTTGATGCCCAGCGCACACAAAAAGACATGATGCAGCAAGCTCAAAATCTTGGACGTGAGTTTGTTATTCAAATCTCAGGAACTGTAATAGAACGTGAGTCTAAAAACCCTAATATCCCAACGGGGGATATAGAAATTTTAGTTTCAAAAGTGACAATCCTTAACGCCTCACTTACACCGCCTTTTACTATTGAAGACACAACAGACGGTGGAGAAGACCTGCGCATGAAATACCGCTACTTGGATATAAGAAGAAATCCAGTGCGTGAAAATCTTATCTTTAGGCACAAAGTATCTATGGCAGTGCGCAACTACTTATCTGGACAAGGATTTGTAGATGTAGAAACACCGTATTTAATTAAATCTACTCCAGAGGGTGCTCGTGATTTTGTAGTGCCAAGTAGAATGAATCAAGGACAATTTTACGCACTCCCTCAATCACCCCAGACATTCAAGCAATTGCTTATGGTGGGTGGGCTAGACAAATACTTCCAGATTGTAAAATGCTTTAGAGATGAAGATTTGCGTGCAGATAGACAGCCAGAGTTCACACAAATAGACTGTGAGATGGCTTTTGTAGAACAAGAAGACATTCTTAACACCTTTGAAGGATTAACTCGCCATTTATTAAAAGAAATTAACGGGGTAAGTATTGGAGCGTTTCCTAGAATGCAGTATGATGATGCAATGCGCTTGTATGGAAATGACAAACCAGACATTCGTTTTGCGATGGAGTTTGGAGAGTTAAACCAAGTTACAAAACACAAAGAATTTAACGTCTTTAACACTGCAGAATTAGTGGTTGGTATTGCCGTACCGGGAGCAAATAGCTATACTCGAAAAGAAATAGACAAATTAATAGACTGGGTAAGACGTCCTCAAGTAGGAGCTCTTGGCATGGTATATTGCCGTTGTAATGAAGATGGTAGTTTTAAATCTTCTGTAGATAAGTTTTATGACCAAGAAGATCTTGCCAAATGGGCAGAAACCACTGGCGCAAAACCTGGAGATTTAATTTGTGTGCTCTCTGGTCAAACCAATAAAGTACGTGCACAATTAAGTGCACTGCGTATGGAACTGGCAGAAAGATTAGGCCTTAGAAAGCCAGATGAGTTTGCACCCCTTTGGGTTGTTGATTTCCCGCTGTTAGAACTAGATGAAGAAACAGGAAACTATCATGCCATGCACCATCCTTTTACATCTCCAAAACCTGGACAGATGGAGCTTCTAGAAACAAGCCCTGGAGAGGTGAAGGCAAATGCCTATGACTTAGTATTAAACGGAAATGAAATTGGTGGAGGTTCTATCCGTATTCATGACAAGCAAACCCAAGCCACTATGTTAAAACATTTAGGCTTTAGTGAGCAAGAAGCCAAAGCACAGTTTGGATTTTTAATGGACGCCTTTGAGTATGGTGCACCACCTCATGGAGGTATTGCTTTTGGTCTAGATAGGCTAGTTGCAATTCTTGGAGGACAAGAAACCATTCGTGATTTTATAGCATTCCCAAAAAACAATAGCGGTCGTGATGTAATGATTGATGCCCCTGCCCCACTAGATGGTACTCAACTCACAGAGCTACACCTAAAACTAGACATTCAAGAATAAAAACACATGCGTATACTTTTATACATATTCTTTATTGCTGCAGTTATTTTGGCAAGCTATGGCTTTTATATTGGTGAAGAAGATCTTGCTATATCACAACTATGTATAGGTTTGGGTGTTACAACCTTATTCTTTATATGGATGCCTACTTTTGTGTATTACCGCTGGAAAGGAAAGGATGTAACCCAGTATATGCTCAATCAAGAAAACATCTTGAAAATGCGTAAACACACCAATAACAATAAGTTATAATATCAAAAAACCGTATACAGACTACTTTTGATATTTATTTTTCCATACATTTGTTATATTATTAATGTATTATAATTAGAAAATGGAAGGAACAGTAAAATTTTTTAACGAATCTAAAGGGTTTGGTTTTATTACAAATGATGAAACTGGACAAGAAATTTTTGTACACGTAACAGGAGTTAACGGGCCATCTCTTAACGAAGGTGATAAAGTAACATATGTTGAAGAAGAAGGAAGAAAAGGAACTGTAGCTGCGCAAGTAACAGTTATATAACTTTTTTAAGCAAAAGAAAACCCGCTTTTTAAAAGCGGGTTTTCTTGTTTTACTATTTTAGTTAAGGTTTCTTTTCTCAATAAAAAACTGCTGCAATAAGCTGGCAGCTTCTTTGGCAAGAACGCCACCACTTATCTTTGTTTTAGGATGCAAAGTAGTTTTCATTGCAATACATCCTCTTTGGGGATCAGGGGCGCCATATACTATGGTAGGTATTTGACTCCAAAATAAAGCTCCTGCACACATTTGGCAGGGCTCTATGGTTACATATAGCGTACATTTATGTAAATACTTCCCGCCCAAAAAATTAGCTGCCGCTGTAATGGCTTGCATTTCTGCATGTGCTGTAACATCATTAAGAGTCTGGGTAAGATTATGTGCCCTTGCTATGATTTGATTATCTGCAACAATAACAGCACCAATAGGAATTTCTGATTTATCATAGGCGGCTTGCGCCTCTTGCAGGGCGCGTTTCATAAAATAAATATCGTCGTGAGGTGTTATCAAAATAGGTTTTATTAGCCCTAAAAATAATGGTTATTGAGTTAATACACTAAAAAAATAATGCTACACATTATTTTACATGCACTACAAAAACTAACCACGCACGATGTATTAATTCTAGTATCTTTGTGTTGTGTCACAAAACCTATTAGAGACCATATCATTTCCCAAAGATCTTAGATTACTTTCTAAAGATCAATTACCACAATTGGCCCAAGAGCTAAGAGATTTTATTATTGGTGTTGTCGCTGTAAAAGAAGGACACCTAGGAGCCTCACTAGGAGTTATTGAGCTAACAATTGCGCTGCACTACTGTTTTAATACACCAGATGATAAATTGGTATGGGATGTTGGCCATCAAGCCTATGGCCATAAAATACTCACTGGAAGAAAAGAAGTTTTTCATACCAACAGAACATTAGACGGCATTAGCGGGTTTCCAAAAATAGAAGAAAGCGTTTATGACTGTTTTGGAACAGGACACAGTAGCACCGCTATCTCTGCTAGTCT
>JABHYI010000023.1 GCA_018656255.1 Bacteroidota bacterium | reverse complement strand
CCTTTCCCGCTGGAAGACATTAGTGGTTTTACTACACATGGCATACCAATTTGTGTCACAGCATCTTTCAGCACCTGGGCAGAACTAGCATAGGTATATGCTGCTGTTTGCAAATCTAAATCTTTAGCAGCCAAATCTCTTATGGCTTTTCTATTCATGGTGTAATTTGTGGCTTTGGCAGAAGGTACAACGGTGTATCCTTGCTTTTCATAGCCATACAAACGCTCTGTCCTAATTGCCTCTATCTCTGGGATAATATAGTCTGGCTTGTGTTTTAAAACAATGCTGTCTAGGGCCTCTCCATCAAGCATGTTTATGACTTCAAACTCATGGGCCACTTGCATGGCAGGTGCATTTTTGTAGCTATCTACAGCAATTACATATTGCCCCAATCGTTGAGCTGCGATTACAAATTCTTTCCCTAATTCTCCTGCTCCTAATAGTAGAATTTTTGCCATGATATTGGTAGTTTTTTTAAGGAGCAAAGTTACTATTAATAAATTAAATTTTTAATTTCTTGTGTAACTCCCTTTTTAAACACACATAAAGGTATTAATTTCTCACTTTAACCTCATTTTTTTTAATCAACTACATAATTATAACTAGTTTAGTAAAATAAATTATGAAAAGAATTATACTTAGCGCTTTTCTAGTGCTTATTACCTCAGTTGTTTTTGCTCAAGTGCAAAACTATAATGTTGGAGATGTCGTAGATGATTTTACTGTCACAGACACAGATGGCAATACATGGAATCTTTATGATTTAACCTCTCAAGGAAAATATGTTTATCTTGATTTTTTCTTTGATACTTGTGGTCCTTGTCAAACAACTACTCCTATTTTCAATGAATTCCATGACACCTATGGGTGTAATCAAGGAAATCTATTTATGTTGTCTGTTAACAACGGCACAGATAGTGATGCAGAAGTAATTGCCTTTGAAAATGCCTTTGGTGGAGATTTTACTCACGCACCGGCAGTTAGTGCAGAGGGTGGCGCAGGGGCTGTAGATACTAACTTGGGTATTTCGGCTTATCCAACCTACTGTTTAATAGGTGCAGACAACACTCTACTTATTAATGATATTTGGCCTATTGCAAATTTGTCAACTTTTGCAAACACAATACCTGCAAGTGCTAATGCTATTGTAATGGAGTGTTCATTAGGTACTCAAGAGACTTCAGTTGTAGATTTTAACATCTTTCCAAATCCAAGCACAGGATCTCAAATAAATATAGCTTTAGCTTCAGACACTGCCTCGGCCACTGTAATTGTTTATAATATCTTAGGTAGTGTTGTGTATACAAAAATAGTTTCAAAAAGTACTTTTTCTATAGATCCTATTGTTACAAGCGGAACTTATATTGTGAGTATTACAACACCAAGTGGTACAGTAAACAAAAGTTTGATAGTACAGTAAGACGATATACATTAAAACAAAAAAAGCACTGATTTTTCAGTGCTTTTTTTGTTTTAAAAAGAGTTGAGGTTTTAGGCCAATACTTTTTTTATCTGTCTCATAGCGGCAGTAATATCATCATTAGATGCGGCATAAGAAATTCTGATACAGTTTGGGTCTCCAAAGGCTTCTCCGGTTACAGTAGCTACCTTGGCGTTTTCTAATAAATATAGAGAGAAATCTGTAGCACTATTTATGGTAGTGCCACGCAGGGTTTTTCCGAAGTAATAAGAAATGTCTGGAAATACATAAAAGGCTCCTTGTGGCTCGTTAATTTTAAAGCCGTCTATATCTGCAAGTAATCCTAAAATTAAGCCCCTACGCTCTTTAAATGCATCTATCATGTATTTAATTTTACTTGGGGAATTCTCTAAAGCAGTAACAGCAGCTTTTTGTCCAATACAATTAGCGCCACTTGTTACTTGACCTTGCATTTTGTTACAAGCTCTAGCGATGTACTCAGGCGCTCCAATGTATCCAATTCTCCAACCTGTCATAGAAAAGGCTTTAGACACACCATTAACCGTTACTGTGCGGTCATCCATGTCCTCAAAATGGGCCATTGACGCATGCTGTTGTGTGAAATTAATGTGCTCATAAATTTCATCACTAATCACAATAATATCTGGATATTTCACTAAGACATCAGCCAAAGCTCTTAGCTCCTCTTTACTATACACCGAGCCACTTGGGTTGCAAGGGCTGCTGTATATCATCATTTTTGTTTTTGGAGTAATGGCCTTTTCAAGCTCTTGTGGAGTAACTTTAAAATCTGTGTCTATAGAGGTTTTTATCTCAACAGGAACACCACCAGCTACCTTAGAAATATCACTGTAACTCACCCAATAAGGAGCCGGTAGTAATACCTCATCTCCAGGGTTTAGTAACACTTGTGCCAGGTTGTAAAGTGATTGCTTTGCCCCAGTAGATACTACTATTTGAGTAGCTGTATAGGTGAGGCTGTTATCTCTTTTAAATTTTGTTATAACGGCCTGTTTGAGATCTGCGTAACCATCTACAGGAGTGTAGGAGTGGTAGTTGTCTTCCACAGCTTTAATAGCTGCGTCTTTCACGAAATCTGGCACTGTAAAGTCTGGCTCTCCCAGGCTTAGGCCTATAATGTTTTCTCCAGCTTGTCTTAATTCTCTTGCTTTGGCTGCCATGGCTAGTGTAGCAGAGGTGGCCATATTGTTTATTCTGTTAGAGAGTTTACTGTTCATAATCTTAAGCAGTCAAAATAGGTTTTTGCCCCATTTCTTTAAGGTGTTTAAAATGTGCTATAATAGCTTTTCTTGTTGTCTTGTACTCATTGTATGGCAGGTTAAACTCTAATGCCGTTTCACGCACTATTTTTGAAATTTTAGTATAATGTACATGACTAATGTTTGGAAAGATGTGGTGCTCTACTTGGTGGTTTAGACCTCCGGTAAACCAGTTCATTATTCTGTTTTTGGTAGAAAAATTAACCGTTGTGAATAATTGGTGTATTGCCCAGGTGTTTTTCATGGTTCCAGATGGTTCTGGAAGTGGCATATCTGCAGCCTCGATCACATGCGCTAATTGAAACACAATACTCAATATTACTCCTGCCACGTAGTGCATTATAAAAAACCCAATTAATATTTTATACCAAGCGATATCAAAAAACAGTATTGGTATCACAAGCCAAATAGAAAAATAAATTATTTTAGTAAGTATTAAAGTACCCCATTGAGCCGAGGGTTTTGGAAATTTACCAAAAGATAATTTACGCTTTAGGTATCTTTTTGTTTGTAAAAAATCTGAGGTTATTGCCCAATTAAAAGTGAGTAAACCGTATAATAAAATACTATAATAGTGTTGGAATTTGTGCAATTTATGCCATTTAGAATGCTTAGAGAATCTAAGTACACGTCCAGCTTCTAGATCTTCATCATGGCCATGTATGTTTGTGTAGGTGTGGTGAAGTACATTATGTTGCACTTGCCAGTTGTATACATTTCCAGCTAAAATATAAATACTACTTCCAAGAACTTTATTGATCCACTTCTTGGAGGAATAAGCGCCATGGTTAGCATCATGCATAACATTCATGCCTATTCCGGCCATACCAACCCCCATAATTATTGTCATTAACACCTGCCCCCAGGTTGGTAAATCAAGAGTTAGTAATAAAAAATATGGTGTAAGGTATATTGAAAACATGATTACAGTTTTTAAATGTAATTTCCAGTTTCCAGTTCTCTGAATTTCGTTCTCTTTAAAGTAAGCGTTTACACGCTTGTTTAGGGTCCTGAAAAATTTGCCAGAATCAAGTCTCGAAAACTTTAATTGATTATTTGTCAACATAACGATTGAGTTAATTTAAAACAAAAATAAACATCTATAGCCTAAAAGGTCTATTGAAAATCATAAAGTTATAAAAGAAAGACTATTTTTACCTCCTAAATATAACAATGGAAGAACTACTTCATTATTTCCCGGGCCTAACAGCGCATCAAATAGCTCAATTTGAGTTGCTTTCAACTCTTTATAAGGATTGGAATTTAAAAATCAATGTTGTTTCTAGAAAGGACATTGATGAGATATATCTGCGCCATGTATTACATTCATTGGCCATTGCCAAGGTTCAGCCTTTTTTACCTGGCAGCTCTGTGCTAGATATAGGTACTGGAGGAGGATTTCCAGGTATTCCATTGGCTATTT
>JABHYI010000191.1 GCA_018656255.1 Bacteroidota bacterium | reverse complement strand
CATTGTACTGCTTAAGCATTTTCTGGCAAAATGCTTTAGGGCTTGTATTCCAATATACCTCATAGCTATTGGCAATGTACATGCCAAGAGCAGTATCTTTAGTAAACCCAGATGCCTTTAAAAAATCTACGTCCAACATGGCATCTAGTAAAGAGGCACTATCTAACTCTATTTGTTTGGCTAAATGTCCAGCAAGATTCTCTAGTCTTTCTTGGTTGTTAAATTTTATGGTAACAGGAATATTTCCAGATCTAATACTATTTATTATTTCATTGTTATTACTCCCTTTTTTAATGATGAAATGCCCTGCTTTAATGTTTGAACTATAGCCTTTTCTTTGAGCAACAGTAACAAAAGTGTTCATGTCTTTTAGCAGCGGGCTCAATTCTTCTTGTACCATTTTAAATGTGGCACCTGTAGGTATAAAAACATGTGCCTGTGGGTTGTTAAACCCTGTATTGGGAGTAAATATATTTTGGTATACATAGTATGAAAAACCTGCCATCCCAACTAGGCCTAATAAAACTACTGTCAATAAAATTTTCTTTAAATACATGGGGCTTCCTTATTTTTAATCTAATTATCTGCTACTATATATTGATACAAGAATTGATCTTGATAGGTTCCTTGATTGTAAATCCAATCTTTTTTAACACCTGTTTTTAAAAATCCTGCTTTTTCAAACAAGGAGATACTCTCTTTGTTTTGCTCAGATATGTTTGCGAAAATTTGATGTACTTGCAAATGCTCTGTAGCATACTGGCAAATTAAATTCAAACTTTCTGTGGCAAAGCCTTTTGAACGGTGGGCAGCATCAAAAATAACAAGCCCCACTCCCACCCTGTGGTGCTGAGGGTTAAAATCAAACAGATCTATACAACCCAAAGGCTGTTTTGTTTGTGAGTGTTCTATCATTAAACGCAACTGCTTTACATCAAAAATATCACGATGGCTATTTTCTAGATAACGGGTTAGCACATATTTAGAAAAAGGAGTAATGGTTTCGCTAACCTTCCAGAGGTTGGTGTCATTCTCTAAGGCATACAAAAAATCTAAATCTGTAGGCTCTAAGGCGCGTAGGTGTATGTTTTTTTCTTGTAAGATCATACTTCCCAAATACCTTTATACACCTGTGTGGCTGGTCCGCTTAAAACAATGTTTGTATAGGTGTTCTCTTTTTTAACAAAAGAAACAGACAAATCTCCTCCCTGTGTTTTTAAATAAACTTTTGAGCTGGTGGTTTGTTTTGTATCAAACATCGCTAGAGCAACAGCTGTTACACCAGTGCCACAAGAGAGGGTTTCATCTTCTACACCCCGCTCATAGGTTCTTACACAGAAGGTGTCTTCAGAAATTTTAGAAACAAAATTTATATTGGCCCCAGCAGCGCCGTAGCGGTTATTCCTTATAGCACGTCCTTTATCAACAACGTTTATATCCTTTAGGTTAGTGACCATTTCTACATGATGGGGAGAACCTGTATTTAAAAAGCTAAACTCTTTATGAATTTCAAGGCGTGATACATCTGTCATGCGTAGTGCTACATTGTCATCTTTTATAGTTGCACGGTGCACACCGTCAATGGCCATAAAGGCTGTTTGAGTGTCTATCACTCCCAAAAAGGCAGCAAAATGCACGATACACCTACCTCCATTACCACACATTGAACTTTGATTTCCATCTGCATTGTAATAAATCATAGAAAAATCTTGAGAAGGATGCTCCTCTAAAACAATGAGTCCATCTGCCCCTACTCCAAACTTCCTGTCACAAAACTGGGCTACTAAAGCAGTATCGTTTTTAGGGAAGTTTTGTTGCCGGTTATCAATCAACACAAAATCATTACCTGTCCCTTGATATTTATAAAATGGAATTTGCATACTCACAAAGGTATGAAATACTGATATGTTAAGGATTGTTAATTTTTGAAATACATTAAAATAAATTGCGTCTTCTTAATGTTATTACTATTTAAACACATTATAAATCTATGAAACAGACAATAAAATTATTTTCGGTAGCTCTTGTTGCAGGGGCCGTATCTGTTGGAGGATACAAAATACTTGAATCAAAAACAGAGACAAATCTTGCAAAGGCGTCTACTGCTGTACAGCCCATAAAACTAACACCCACAAACTACACTTCAAATAGCCCTAGTACAACTGTAGATTTCAGCCTAGCTGCAGAAAAAACCGTAGATGCAGTAGTACATGTAATAAGTACAACCATAAGCAAGACCCCTACTACCATGATGGAATACATTCGGGGCAATGGAAGACCAACACTACAGCAAGGAAGTGGCAGTGGCGTTATTATAAGCCCAGATGGATATATTATCACAAACAACCATGTTATTGATAATGCATCACAGTTGGAAGTTACTTTAAATAATAATACAAAGTATATAGCAAGTGTGATTGGCACAGACCCAAAAACAGATATTGCCTTACTAAAAATAGAGTCAGAAAATCTATTTCCCTACATTGCTTTTAGCGACTCAAATAATGTAAAACTAGGAGAGTGGGTCTTGGCAGTTGGCAATCCATTTAGACTCACCTCAACAGTTACCGCGGGTATTGTAAGCGCAAAGTCTAGAGATCTAGATCAAACAGATGGTAAATCACAATCTTTTATACAAACAGATGCAGCTGTTAATAGAGGTAATAGTGGTGGTGCACTTGTAAACACAAAAGGAGAACTTATAGGCATTAATACTGCAATTACAAGCCAAACTGGCTCCTACGTAGGATATTCTTTTGCAGTACCTAGTAATATTGCACGTAAGGTTGTTGAAGATATACTAGAATTTGGGGAGGTGCAACAAGCTATCTTAGGTATCTCTGCAAGTAGCTTAAACAGTGAAATTGCAAGCAAACTAGAGATAGAACAAACTCAAGGAGTGTATGTAGCTGGCCTAGAAAAAGGGGGAGCAGCAGAAAAAGGAGGCTTAAAAAAAGGAGATGTCATTATTGAGCTTGATGGTATTGAAATAGGAAAGTTTGCAGACCTAACTGGATATCTAGGAAGTAAAAGACCAAATGATACCGTAGGTATTACAGTGGTAAGAAATGGAAATCAAAAAACCCTAGAGGTGATACTTAAAAAACTAGAAGTGTATGAAATCAAAGACATTGGTATTGAGGTAGCAGAAGTAGGCCCAGATGCCTTAAAACGGTATAACATTAAAGGAGGCGTTTCTATAAAAAGAGTCTTAAGACCGGATATATCAAGGTATGCATTACAAGGAAACATTATAACAAAACTGGATGACATCGCTGTTAAGAGTGTAAATGACATAAGAAAAATTATTAGCACGCGTGATGTTTCACAGCCTATAAAGATGACATTTATAAATAAAAAAGCAGAAACATTCAGTTATATCTTTAGATAAAAACAACAATTGCGTTTTTAGATCATACCATATAACAAGCAACTACTTAGCAACTATATTTTTACATTGTTTTATACTCAAAACCCAAGAAAATAATTACTTTTGCGCAAGATTTAAACAACCGTTTTTGTTTTTCAAAAACACCTAAAACCACCACCTATGAGTTTTGATGACGTTTATGAAAAAGAACTGTCTTTTCAAACAGATCGCCGCAAGGCAGCTGTTACATTTATTAACATTATTAGTGATTTATGGTATGACAAGTCAATAGAGCTGATCATATTTCGCAATCAATTAATTGATAGAAATGTTAGTGAGATTTTAAATCTTCATGAGTATGCTGGAGCGTTTGTAGAAAAACCTATCTCTATTTTTGACTCAGTAGAAATTGCTCAGGCTATTCAAACGCTTAATCTTCCTCCTGCAAAACTAGACATTGGTAAACTAACCTATGAGTTTCACTTAGAGAAAAAACAAACCAATGCGCTTGCTTTTGTTTCAGAAAAATTAAAAAACGCAAAAGACAAACAAGACATTACTCCAAAAGATGTAGTGCTTTATGGTTTTGGTAGAATTGGTCGTTTGCTTGCTCGCGAGCTAATGACACGAACAGGACAAGGAAGCCTAATGCGCCTAAGAGCAATCGTAACTCGTGGTGCTATAGACCAAACTGTATTAGAAAAAAGAGCTTCTTTATTAAAGTATGATTCTGTACACGGAGATTTTCCAGGAACTGTTATCGCAGATGCAAAAAATAGTGCATTAATTATTAACGGTACAACAGTTCATATCATTTCTGCTAAAGGCCCAGAAGATATAGATTATACTTCTTATGGCATTCAAGATGCTTTAATTATAGATAACACGGGTGCCTTTAGAAATAAAGAAGAACTAAGCCGTCACTTAATCCCTAATGGAGCTAGCAAAGTATTACTTACAGCTCCAGGAGCAGGAATTCCAAATATAGTGCACGGTGTGAATCACACCCAGAACAACCCTGATGATACAGATATATTCTCTGCAGCCTCTTGTACAACAAATGCAATTACTCCAATTTTAAAAGCTATTGAAGATAGTTTTGGTGTGGTGCAAGGACACTTAGAGACCATACACGCCTACACCAATGATCAAAACCTGGTAGATAACATGCACAAAAAACACCGTCGTGGTCGTGCAGCTGCCTTAAATATGGTTATTACAGAAACTGGTGCTGGAAAAGCAGTAACAAAGGCACTACCCTCTTTTGAAGGAAAGTTAACCTCTAATGCAATTAGAGTTCCTGTACCAAACGGATCATTGGCTATTTTAAAATTAGAATTAGAAAAACAAACCTCTATTGAGGAGTTGAATGCAACCATAAAAAAATACGCGCTAGAGGGAAACCTTGTAGAACAAATTAAATACTCATTAAATAATGAATTAGTTTCTAGTGATATTGTTGGATCCTCAGCCCCTTCTATATTTGACAGCAATGCTACTATTGTCGCTAAAGATGGAAAAAACATAGTTATCTATGTTTGGTATGACAATGAGTATGGGTATAGCCACCAAGTAATTAGACTTGCAAAACATATCTCCAAGGTAAGAAGATATACCTATTACTAATTGTTAGCCCTGGTGCAACACACCTTAGTAATGAAATAATAACTCAAAAAATAAAGCCATAAACCTTGTGTTGGTGGCTTTTTTTAATTGGCTATACCATAGAAAAAACAATCAAGTATTATATTATACTTTGGAAACACCTAAATTATAAATTGTAGCTTTGCCCAAAATACCACTTATGGATTCTTTTCACGATTTTAAAATTAACAAACAATTACATTTTGCAATTGAAGACCTTGGGTATGATACACCTACAGAAATTCAAGCAAAATCGTTTGCTCCAATAGGGTCTGGTAAAGATGTGGTAGGTATTGCCCAAACCGGTACCGGAAAAACCTTTGCCTACATGCTCCCTCTTATAAGCGGCTTAAAGTTTTCTAAGCAAATAGACCCGCGCATT
>JABHYI010000288.1 GCA_018656255.1 Bacteroidota bacterium | reverse complement strand
GTAGTAGCTTCTCTTTAAGTACAGATCCAGAAAACCCTAGCAATGAGGTTGGCCAATTTTTTAATGATGGGTCTTTCTATTGGCAAGGATTTTACCTTGATTTGCAAAGAGCCATTGATTTGGATTTTCAGAACACGATTTCTTTGTCTTTTTATGGTTTTGACCCTAATGCGCATACCGTATTAATAAAACTAGAGAATGGCCAGAACCCTGATGTTGAGGTTAGTCAAAATATACCCGCTGGCGGCGGTTGGACCAATAATGTTGTTTTTGATTTTTCTCAAGCGGTATTAAGCAATGACGGTACACCGGTAAATGCTACTGGAGAATATAGTAAATTGGTTGTTTTTATTGATGGAGGAGTAACAACCGCAGGCACCTATTTGCTTGACAACATTGATGATGGTTCTACAGAAGTAAACCTTCACGAGATTGATGTAGCGTATACCAATTTGGTCTGGGAAGACCAGTTTGAAACTCCAGGAATTGTCAACCCATCAAAATGGCACCATCAAACCCAGGTTATTATACCAGGTGTGGGTTGGGCTAACGGGGAAGAGCAGCATTATACCAATAGGATAGATAACTCTTTTGTGGATTCTTCAGGGATGTTACATATTGTTGCCAAACAAGAGACCTACACAGACCAAGGCCTGACAAAAAATTATACCTCAGCAAGATTGAATGCAAAGTTTGCATTTACCTATGGTAGGGTAGATGTACGAGCTAAAATTCCTGTAGGTGCAGGTACTTGGCCGGCCATTTGGACATTGGGTAAAAATATAAATGAGAATGGAGCTTATTGGGATTCACAATATGGTACAACAAGTTGGCCTGCTTGTGGTGAGATAGATATGATGGAACACGGGATCTTTCCTAACCAAGACATAAACTACATCAAGAGTTCTTTACATACTCCGTGTTGTTATGCTGGTAATCCAAATGGAGGCGGCACTATTGCATCAGATCTTGAAAATGATTTTCATATATATTCTCTAAACTGGTCTCCAGATCAAATAACATTTTTGCTAGATGGTGTGGGTTATTACACGTATAATCCTGCTGTAAAAGATGATAGCACATGGCCATTTTATGAGGATCAATTTGTGTTATTAAACATGGCTATGGGAGGTATTGCAGGAAATATACCTTCTGGATTTGACCAGGCTAGCATGCTAATAGATTACGTTAAAGTATATCAACAAGGCGAATTAAATATGGGTGCAAATCTTGATTTAGAGGATACCGTGAGCGTGTATCCAAACCCAGCCAGTACTATAATTAACTTAAGTACTACCATACCCCTTAGTAGTATAGAGGTATATGATGTTTTTGGAAAATTACTATTTACTAAAGAAAAAGACCTTACGCGTATTGATGTAAAAGAGTATTCTCCAGGGGTGTATTTCCTTGTGATTTCTTCAAACAACCAACAGATAGTAAAAAAAGTAATTGTTAATTAAACACCAGGCTGCGGCTTGGGTTTAGTTTGAAATTCTCAAAGTGTTTCCACTGCGGTCTATTCTATATCCTAGCATAGGATAAAGCTCTGGCATTGTTTTGTGCTCTCCAGTTACAATGTTGTAGGTGTTATCTTCGTTAGGACAGGTGCAAGTCGCCTCAATACCATTAATGGTCATCCTTGAGCAATCACTGGGGATGTGGTTTGGATCACTAAGTTCAAAGGCAGTAAATAAATCTTCATTTAATCTATAGACAACAATACCGCGTATTCCTTGACTGGTAATTATAGCAGAACCTCCAGGAAAATTAAGATCATTGTATTGAGGTAGGTTTAAATTTAGGGTAATGTTTACCTGAGGGTTTATTAAATAGGGGTTGTATTGCCCCAAAGAATCTTCATCGGTGCCACATCCTAATAAGGAGAAAAACAACCCAATACCAATACATATATTTTTCATTTTCAATACCATTTTTACAATCACGAAAGTACAAAAATTACCTAACAAATATTTTTTAGTATCTTTGTATTAGAAATCCCGTCCTGTATGGGATTTTTCTATTCCTGCCTTTGTTGATGCAACTCAAAGCTATTTGGCAGGATTTTTTGACACATAGCTTGAAGATGAAGCGTAGCTATGCAAAAACTAATTAAACTATCACAACAAATGAGTAAAGTATCATATTATACCCTAGAGGGATTAAAAAAGTTAAAAGAGGAGCTAAATCAGCTTAAGGACGTGGAACGCCCGAAAGCCTCCAATGATATTGCAGAAGCCAGAGATAAAGGAGATTTGAGTGAAAATGCAGAGTATGATGCTGCAAAAGAGGCACAAGGAATGCTAGAGATGCGCATTAGCAAACTAGAAGAAGTGGTTGCAAATGCTCGTGTTATTGATGAGTCTCAACTAGACATGACTAAGGTCTTAATTCACTCAACAGTAAAAATTAAAAATACGGCCAATGGCATGCAAATGACCTACAAATTGGTGGCCCAGAGTGAGGCAGATTTAAAAACAGGTAAAATTTCTGTAGATTCTCCTATTGGTAAAGGATTGCTTGGTTGTGAAGTTGGTGATCTTGCAGATGTTTTAGTACCTGCTGGGGTTATGAAGTTTGAAGTAATTGAAATCACTAGAGATTAATGCCTAGTATATTTACTCAAATAATCAACAAAGAAATTCCTTGCTATAAGATAGCAGAGAACGATCAGTTTATTGCTTTTTTAGACATAAACCCTAATGCCAAGGGCCATACTCTGTGCGTTCCAAAGCAAGAAATCAACAAGATTTTTGACATGCCTGAAACGCTTTACCTTGATCTAATGCGTTTTAGTAGAGAAGTGGCAGTAGCCCTTGAAAAAACAGTGCCCTGTAAACGTGTTGGAATGAGTGTTATTGGCCTTGAAGTGCCTCATGTGCATGTACATTTGATACCCTTAAATGACATGAAACAGATGACGTTTCAGCAAAAAGTAACCCAAAGTGAGGGTGAGCTTAATGCTCTTGCTAAGCAGATTGCAAACAACCTAGTTTAGCCCTATAGTGTTGTAATAAAATACAACTGTAATAAGGGTGATAGATAGTAAAGTTCCCACCAATAGTAAGTATCCAAGTTTTGTCAATTTAAGGGAGGTTTGCATGGGTTTTGCTTGTTTTTTATGATACAGATACACCCGTTCTATATCATCATTCCAGTTTACAGGATAAATGGTGTTTTCACAGCCATGACAATACAGTTTTTCTGAAATATTTTTTTCTGCCC
>JABHYI010000301.1 GCA_018656255.1 Bacteroidota bacterium | reverse complement strand
GCAAGAGAAAAAAGAGGCCCAGTAAGAAGAGCGGTTCAAAGAGCCAATGTTCCAAAAGTTGAGCCTACTGAGGAAGATATCCAAAAACAAGTAAGAGAAACCTTAGAAAAACTTAAAGGGAAATCTTCAAAAGGAAAAGGTGTTAAATATAGAAGAGAAAAACGTGATATTCATCGTCAAAAAACAGAAGATGAATTAGCACAACAAGCAATAGATAACAAGGTTTTAAAAGTGACCGAGTTTGTTACCGCTAGTGAAGTAGCTACCATGATGGATACCCCTGTTACAGGAATTATATCTGCATGTATGTCTTTGGGGATGATGGTAACAATGAACCAACGTTTGGATGCAGAAACAATTTCTATTGTTGCAGAAGAATTTGGGTATGAAGTAGAGTTTATCACCGCAGATATTGAAGAATCTATTCAGGAAGTTGAAGATGCTCCAGAAGATTTGCAAGTAAGAGCTCCCATTGTAACGGTAATGGGCCATGTTGATCATGGTAAAACATCGTTGCTTGATTACATTCGTGAAGAGAATGTAATTGCAGGAGAGTCTGGGGGTATCACCCAACACATTGGTGCTTATGGTGTAGAATTGCAGGATGGTCAAAAAATGGCTTTTCTTGATACACCAGGTCACGAGGCCTTTACGGCCATGCGTGCAAGGGGTGCTCAGGTAACAGATTTAGCTATTATTGTAGTGGCGGCAGATGATGCCATAATGCCACAAACAAAAGAAGCAATTAGTCATGCCCAAGCGGCAGGAGTTCCAATTGTTTTTGCAATCAATAAAATAGATAAGCCAGATGCTAATCCAGAAAAAATTAAAGAACAATTAGCACAAATGAATCTTCTTGTTGAAGATTGGGGTGGTAAGATACAATCTCATGATATTTCAGCAAAAACAGGAGAAGGTGTGCCAGAATTACTTGAAAAAGTATTATTAGAGGCAGAACTTTTAGAGCTAAAAGCCAATCCAGATAAAATCGCAAATGGTACCATTGTAGAAGCATTCCTAGACAAAGGTCGAGGGTATGTTTCAACAATTTTAGTACAAGGAGGTACCCTAAAAATTGGAGATTACGTATTGGCAGGTCAGCACAGTGGTAAAGTTAAAGCCATGCATGATGAGAGAGGCAAGAAAGTAAATCAGGCAGGGCCTTCAACGCCAGTTTCTATTTTAGGTTTAACAGGAGCGCCTCAAGCAGGAGATAAATTTAATGTATTTGAAGACGAGCGTGAAGCAAAAGATATTGCAGGTCGTCGTACTCAATTACAGCGTGAGCAATCTGTTCGAACACAGCGTCACATTACCCTTGATGAAATTGGACGTCGTATCGCACTTGGAGACTTTAAAGAATTAAACATTATCTTGAAAGGGGATGTTGATGGATCTGTAGAGGCATTGACAGATAGTTTACAGAAATTATCTACCGAAGAGATACAGGTAAATATTATACATAAAGCTGTTGGGCCTATCACGGAGAGTGATGTGTTGTTGGCCTCTGCATCAGATGCTATTATTATTGGGTTTAATGTAAGGCCAATGGGTAATGCTAGACAGATTGCTGATAAAGAAGAGATTGATATCCGTACTTACAGTATCATATACGCAGCAATTAATGACCTTAAAGATGCAATGGAAGGAATGTTGTCTCCAGAGATGAAAGAGGAGATTACAGGTACTGCAGAAATACGTGAAACCTTTAAGATTTCTAAGGTAGGTACCATTGCAGGTTGTATGGTATTGACTGGAAAAATTATTCGCAACGCAGGCATACGTTTAATTCGTGAGGGTGTTGTTATATACACTGGAGAATTAGACAGTCTTAAACGATTTAAAGACGATGCTAAAGAAGTTGCAAAAGGATATGATTGTGGTATGCAGGTTAAAAACTACAATGATATTAAAGAAGGTGATGTTATAGAAAGTTTCCACGAAGTAGCCGTGAAGAAAAAACTAAAATAACACAGAGCACTACTATAATTTGAGTAATAAAAAAGCGCTAGATTCATGCATGAATCTAGCGCTTTTTTGTTGAGGAGTGTTTTATTTTTTTTCTAGTATAAATGCGCCAGAAAACCCTCTCTTAATTTCAATTAATGCTCTATCTGCCTGAATTCTTGTGGCAAAATTTCCTGCCCATACTTTGTAGTTTGGCGTTTCATACTCTATAGAAGCAGGCCATGTTCCATAGGTTCTTCTGTATTTTTTTAAGGTGGTATTTGCCATCTCAAGGTTCCCATAAAATAACTGGATGGTATAGCCTTCATCCATTTTGTTTTCGCTTTCTAAACTCTTTTTTATAGTGAGTAGTTCATTAATTTGAGCATCAGCATTTATGGTAACAGTGCCCGGTTGGGCTACAGAAGATTGTGTTAAAAAAACGAGTAAAATACTGATAATAAATAGGTTAAATGTGTTGCGATTTTTCATAGTATATAGTTGTTACTGCAAATGTACAAGAGTTTCTCTTGTTGAAGACTAAATTTATTATTTAGAACAATTATAAATTAAGATTATACAAAATAATTAGATTTCAAATTTCGTCTTTATGTAGTACTTTTGCACAGTTATTTATGGTGTGGTAAATGGCTTGATATTTAAGATAAATCACTAACCAATTACGTGCCAAACTATTGACGAAAATTAACATTAGTATGCAAAAGGTGAATTTAAGAAGACTTTCCTCAATTTTGTCAGTAGTAACCTTAGCCCTCGCGTTATCGTTATCTACAAATGTATTGGCTCAAGCTACTCCCGCAGATGATGCTGCTGCAGTTTCTGCCAATGGTGGTGATGCCGCCCTGGGTGAAAAATTATTTAAGGCAAATTGTGCCGCTTGTCACAAACTGTACAAAAAGGCTACCGGCCCTGCGTTGTACGGTGTTGGAGATAAGTATGAAAAAGAGTGGTTGTACAGTTGGATCAAAAACAGTGCTGCGCTAATTGCCTCTGGTGATTCTCGTGCCAATGCTATTTTTGAAGAGTACAACAAATCTGCAATGAATGTTTTTCCGGGTCTTAGCGATAAAGACATTGATGATATTGTAGCTTACACCTACACAGAGAAAAAAGTATCAGTTCCTCCAGCTCCTTTGCCAGGTGCCGCAGATGCAGGTTCTGGAAACGGCGTCTCAAACAACATCATACTAGGGATACTTACCTTGGTATTTTTGCTGTTGGTTACCATACTATTTTTGGTAACAAAAACACTAAACAAATTTGCAGTTGCCAACGGTGTTGCTCTTCCAGTTAGAGAGCACAGTAAGCCTATCTGGAAATCATTTATAGAAAACCAGTTTTTACTTTTAGTGACAGCTGTTATATTTTTATTAGGATCCGCATATTTTATATATGGCGGCCTTATGAGTGTTGGGATAGACCAAGGATATGCTCCTGTTCAGCCAATTCACTATTCGCATAGAATTCATGCTGGATCTAACGAGATTGATTGTAACTACTGTCACTCATCTGCAAGAAAGAGTAAGCATTCTGGTATTCCTTCATTAAACGTTTGTATGAACTGTCACAAGAGTATTGGTGAAGTTGCAGAAGGTGTTCAGGCAGAAGGTTTGGCAGAATACGGAGTTGATTACAACAAAGAAATTCAAAAACTATACAAAGCTGTTGGTTGGGATGAAGAGAACCAAAAATATACAGGTGAGACAGAACCAGTGAAATGGGTTCGTATTCACAACCTGCCAGACTTTGCTTATTTCAATCACTCACAGCACGTTACTGTTGCTGGTGTAGATTGTCAGAAATGTCACGGTCCTGTAGAAGAGATGGAGATTATGTACCAATACTCGCCCTTAACAATGGGTTGGTGTATTGATTGTCACCGTGAAACAAATGTCAAGGTTCAGGGCAATGATTACTACAACAAAATTCATGAAGAGTTATCCAAGAAATATGGCGTAGAGCAGTTAACGGCTGCGCAAATGGGTGGATTGGAATGTGGTAAGTGTCACTACTAATTCAATAATAATAAATTAAAAATTTTAAAAACGAAAAACGATTCTAGATTGAAGTTTAGTATTTCTCAACAAGAAACGTAGTTCGCACATCGAAATTATATAATATGGCATCAAACAAGAAATACTGGAAAAGTGTTGAGGAGCTAGATGAAAACAGCACTATTGTTGAGGCATTACAGCAAAACGAATTTGTTACGGATATACCAACAGATGAGTTTTTGGGTGATAAAGAAACTTTAGAAGCTTCATCAACTACGCGTCGTGATTTCTTAAAGTACGTTGGTTTTACAACTGCTGCAGCATCATTGGCAGCTTGTGAAGGACCCGTAATTAAATCAATTCCTTACGTTGTTGCACCAGATGAGATCGTTCCAGGTGTAGCAAATTATTATGCAAGTACCATAGCAGATGGTTTTGATTTTGCAAACGTACTGGTTAAAACTCGTGAAGGCCGTCCTATCAAAATAGAACGAAACGACTTAGCAAACAACAGTGGTAGTGTAAATGCAAGAGTACATGCTTCTGTGTTGTCATTGTATGATAACAATAGATTAAAAGCACCACAACTTGCTGGTAAAGATGTTTCTTGGACTGATTTTGATGTAGCTGTTGCAGGAAAACTAAACCAGATGCAGGGCAAAGATGTTGTCTTATTAACGCAGACATTTGCGAGTCCCTCTACTTCAAAATTAATTAAAGAATTTACTAGCAAATTTCCAAACGTACGTCATGTAGTGTATGATACAGTTTCCTCTTCTGAAGCTTTAGATGCATTTCAGGCTGTTTACGGAACAAGAGCAATGGCAGATTATGACTTTAGCAAGGCTGAAGTGATTGTATCTGTAGGGGCAGACTTCCTTGGAGATTGGCAAGGTGGTGGCTATGACGCTAGTTACACAAAAGGACATGTGCCAACCAACGGTAAAATGTCTCGTCATGTTCAGTTTGAAGCTAACATGTCATTAACAGGAGCAAATGCAGATACTCGTGTGCCTGCAACTCCATCACAACAATTACAAATTTTAAAGGCATTAACTGGTGGTAGCACTTCTGGTTTGCCAGAGAATATTGCAACTGCAGTTGCCAGCGCAAAAGCTGAGTTAGCAGCAGCAGGAAATAAAGGTGTTATCGTTACAGGATTACCAAGTGTTGCGGCACAAAAAATGGCACTTGTAGCAAATGCAAATAGCGTTGTAATGGATGCTGTTTCTCCAAAAATGACACGACAAGGTAGCGCATCTCAAGTTGCCGGTGTTATGCAGGGTGTTATCAGCGGAAGTGTGAAAGGATTAATTACAGTAGGAGTTGATCCTGTGTATTCTTTGCCAAACAATGAACAATTTGCTGCAGGATATCAGAAATTAGAAATGTCTTTGGCATTTTCAATGAAGAAAGACGCTACGGCATCTTTAGCACAAATGGTTGCTGCAACCCCTCATTATCTAGAATCTTGGGGAGATGCACAAATCAAAAAAGGTTCTTTTAGTTTAACACAACCTACGATTCGTCCTTTGTTTAATACAAGACAGTTTCAAGACTGTTTGCTTGTATGGACAGCAAACGATGCAGCATATAACGATTACATCAAACAGACTTGGTCTGGAGTGTTGGCAGGAACTTCCTGGAATAAGGCATTAGAAGCAGGTATTGTTGTCTCTGCTACAAATGTTTCAAACGAATCACTTTCTACAGAAAAGACATCTGTTGATACTAGTAGCTCAAATGCAAGTTTAGAGGCTGGTTTAAAGCAAGGTGATTTAGAGCTTACATTGTATACAAAAACAAGTTTAGGTGATGGGCAACAGGCTAACAACCCTTGGTTACAAGAAATGCCAGATCCTATTACAAGAGCCACTTGGGATAACTACATAACTGTTTCAAAGGCAGATGCAGCTAGCATGGGTCTAGTTAACGAAAATGTAGCCAATGGTGGTTTAAATGGTAGCTATGTAAATGTTACTATGAATGGTGTTGTGATTCAAAACGTACCCGTTTTAATTCAGCCAGGGCAAGCAAAAGGTTCTGTTGGTTTAGCACTTGGGTATGGAAAAACAGCCGCTGTTCAACAAGAAATGCAAACAGGTGTAAATGCCTATGCATTATATAACGATTTCTCATCTGTACAACGTGTTTCTTTAGAGAAAGCATCTGGAATGCATGAATTTGCATGTGTACAGTTGCACAACACGATGATGGGTAGAGATATTATTCGTGAGACAACATTAGAGATATTTAATACCACCAAAGCAAATAGAGATGGTGAGTATGCTTGGAATCCTGTATTAAAGGTTTCTAGAGATCACGAAGAAATTCCAGTAACCTCTCCAGAGGCAGATTTATGGACATCTTTTGATCGCTCTGTTGGGCATCATTTTAATTTATCCATAGACTTAAACGCCTGTACGGGTTGTGGAGCTTGTGTAATTGCATGTCATGCAGAAAACAATGTTCCAGTTGTTGGAAAGCAAGAAATGCGTAAGAGTCGTGATATGCACTGGTTGCGTATCGATAGATATTACTCATCAGAAGAGAGTTTTGATGGAGATGAGTCTAAGAAAATAAACATGTCTGGCCTGGGTGAGTCACTATCTCAATTTGCTGAATTGGAAGATCCATCTGCAAACCCACAGGTAG
>JABHYI010000157.1 GCA_018656255.1 Bacteroidota bacterium | reverse complement strand
TTGTTTTGCACAATAAAGCACATAAAATCTTAGTTTATAATAGAGAGAATTTTGGTGTGTCTATCAGCAGAAATTTTGGTTTAAAAAAAGCAAGTGGCTCACTAATTGCATTTTTAGACAGCGATGATGCTTGGCATCCAGAAAAAATAGCAAAGCAGTTAGAAATTTTAAGTGTCGATGCCTCTATCGATCTTTTAGGCACCAATAGAGATGGACAAGAGTTTAAACGGTTTTTTGGTTTTAAAATCAGTGAGCTAATGAAAATTTCCCCAAAACTATTATTGTATAAAAACTTTTTCATGACCTCTTCTCTAATTTTTAAGAAAAGCATTATAGATAAGGTGGGGTATTTTAATGAACACATGAACCACTCTGAAGACTGGGAATATTGTATTAGAATTGCACAGCACTTTAATGTTCATTTGTATAATAAAAGCATGGTGCATTCAATTTCAGGAAAGGCAATGTTTGGTGAATCTGGATTGAGTGCAAATTTAGTAAAGATGCAATATGGAGAGTTATCAAACCTAAGGCTTGGTTATAGATTTGGGGTTGTATCATTTTTTGAGTATTTATTTTTAAACCTATACTCTATCTTAAAATTTGTAAGAAGAGTATTAATTAGCATTTTAAGAAAACTATCGTAATGAACATTAAGCTAGCCTCTATATATCATTACTTGTTTTTACTATTGTGCTTTGTAATTCCATTTCAAAAAATATCATCTGCATTACCTAACATTATTTTAATTGGATTGGTTGTACTATTCCCTTTTGTTGTACTTAAACAACACATTAAAAGATTAAAAACCCCTGAGGTATTTGCATATGTTGCCTTGTTCTTATTTCTAGTGGTCAACATGCTTCTTTTTCAAGATATTGGCAAGGAAATAAATATTATTAAAAAAATAGCCACCCCAATAATCATTCTATTACTGTATGCGCCAATTACAAATGTTACCAGTATAAAAAAGACCCTTATTCTATCTTGTTTTACGGCAATTGTAATTAGCACCATACGCATTGCTTTATTTTATTTTTCTGAAACTTCATTCAGTTTTTCAAATGGTGCGCTTGTAGATGAACTATTGATAATAGATAGATTATATCTAGGTTTTATGTGCATTATAAGCATTGTGGCTTCTGTAAATCTAATTGAGGCCCCTGTGGTTAAATATAGATTGCCACTGGTTATTAATATTTCTGTCTCCATATTTTTTATTCTATTAGCCTCTAGTAGGATCGCAGTGTTGTTGTTACTTCTACTTTTTTTGTTGAAAATTTTATATGCTAAAAAAAAGGTATTGTATGGTTTGATTTTTATAGGCCTTATGACAGTAACGGCGAGTGCTTTTGTTGTAAATAAAAATCTTGGTGAGCGCTTTTTTTACACACAAAGCAAAGCAAGTGGGAAAAGTTATTTTGAGCTACTAAAAAGCTGGGAGGCTAGAGTTGTTATTTGGGATTGTGGGGTTAATATCCTGTCTAGCCAAACGCCTATTTTAATTGGAAACGGGTTTTATGGCACCAAAGACAAGTTGTTAGAGTGCTATAAAACAACTATAGATAGAAAAGAAAAAAGAGACTATTTTGTAAGCAAGGGTTTTAACCCTCACAATACATTTTTAGACTTCTTGCTCAGTTATGGAATTATTGCTTTTTCTCTTTTTGTAATACTTATGGGACTACTTTTCAAAAGGGTTCGTTTTTCCTACACCCAAACCGCTTTATATGTCTCTCTGGTTTGCTTTTCATTGATTGAAAGTTACTTTCAAAGACAGCTTGGAGGTTATTATTTTGGTTTTATATTTATCCTTTTGCTTTTTAAGGAGTATCTTCCTAAAAACAAATAGAAGGCATTGTTTTAGGGTTTAATAACTAAAGAAATTAGCTACATTAATAAAAAATTTGACCTCTAGATATGGTTACAAAAACTAAAATATTATTTATACTGCATGCCGTTGGTGGTGTTGGTGTGTGGCTTAGAATTATTCTGCCTCAACTTAACCCAGAGCTTTTTGATTTTGTGATCATTCATGGAAAAACAGATACAGATACTGCATTTACAGACAAAAATGGTAATCTTGTTAAAACCTATACCACCACAATAGACAGAAACATAAACGTTTCTAAAGATTATAATGCCATTAGAGATTGCATTGCATTTATTGATAAAGAGAACCCAGATGTTATTCATTGTCATAGCTCAAAGGCAGGTGTTATTGGAAAAATAGCTGGAGCCATTAAAAAAAAGCCTGTTTTTTACACTCCGCATGCGTATTCTTTTTTAAGTAGTGAAAGTGTTTTAAAGCAAAAAATATATCTTGGTATAGAACAAGTTCTCTCCAGATTTAACAACAAAGTATTGGCGTGTTCTTTGTCAGAAAAAAATAGAGCCATCAAAGATGTAGGCCACAAAAAAAAGAAGGTTCTTGTGTTTGAAAACGGCATTAAACCTATACCAAAAATAACACCTTTACGTATCGAAAAAACTTGGCCAGACAGATATATATGTTCTGTTGCCAGGCCCTCATTTCAAAAAAATGTAGAACTCACCATAGAGGTTATACGCCAAGTCCAAGAAAAAATTCCAGGCATTCATATTGTTATCATGGGGGTTGGATTTCATTCTCCTAATCTTGAAAAGGTTACAAACCTCATTAAATTATATGGCCTTGAAGAAAATGTAACACTACTGCCCTGGACAGAGCGTGAAGACATTTTTCATATCATCAACAAGGCATCCCTCTATATATCCACTGCAAGATACGAGGGCTTGCCCTATGCTGTGATTGAGGCAATGGCTCTAAAAAAATCTTTTGTTGTTACAGATGCAGACGGAAACAGAGATTTAATTGAAGATGGAGAAAATGGATACCTTATAAAAGATGAAAATAGTGCAGCTTTTGCCACAAAAATAATAGCACTTATCCAACACAATGACAAAAGAATATTATTCGAAAATAAATCAATAGAAAAATTTAACGCTAGGTTTAATATTGAAAATACAATCCCCCTTTTAGAACAAATATATTTGCAGGAAGCATTAAATTAAATTAGAATCACACTAGTATCTTTACTCTAGAAACAAAAAAGTTATAACAGCAATAGTTATGAGAATTTTACTTGCTTCCATATACCCTTTTGCGTTTATGCTATTATTTGTCATCATCCCCTTTGATGATTACATACGCGCTTTGCCTAATATATTACTAATTATCCTTACCATTTCTTTTCCTGCAATCATTAAAAGAGAGCATTTTCAAAAAATCAAAAAGGTGCCTTTGTTTTTACTCCTGCTCTTCTTTGGGTATATTATAATAAACAGCATTTTATCTGGTAGGTTTGACACAGATATTAGCATCCTTAAAAAAATTGCCATCGCCATTGGGCTTGTTGTTTTATACCTCCCAATCCAGTATGATAGAAAAGTTCAAAAAGCTGTTATTTTCTCTTCCATTGCGGCCATTGTATTCTCTATTGTTAGTATTGTATATAGCGCTAACACCAATGCAAATTTTGAGTTTGGAGATAGCCGCATGATGATTGAGGCCTTACTTGTAGATAGATTATACCTTGGGCTTATAAGTGTGCTTAGTGTTTTGTTTTGCTACCGCTCAATGCGTAAAACATACCATCCTCATAACGCCTATTATTTGGGAGCTATTGCTATAAATGTGTTGTTTATTGTATTGGTGGTGTCAAAAATTGCAGGTATTGTACTGTTTTGTTTGCTTTTAATTCGTCAAGCATATGGAGGTAAAAAAAGCATACGTATTGCAATTGCTACAGCATTTGTAGCTGTTTTAGTGGCGGGCTTGTTTTTTCTAAAGTCTCAGCAAGAAACAAGTGCGGGGCCTGTTTCTTTTTCAACATTTTTAAATAAAAACTTTGGAGCCTCAAACACCTCTCAAACTAGACTCATAACTTGGGGATGCAGTATGGATGTGTTACAAAATAGGACCATAGGGCTTACAGGAATTGGTTTTAAAGCCACCAAAGATGAGTTGGTAGCGTGTTATCAAACGGCAATAAAAAGCCCAGAAAAAAAGGAGGTATTTATATCTCAGCGCTATAACAGTCATAATCAGTTTTTGGATATTTTACTCAGCACTGGGTTTGTAGGACTGTTTTTGTTGTGTC
>JABHYI010000279.1 GCA_018656255.1 Bacteroidota bacterium | reverse complement strand
GAGATGATTTGGTCAAGTTCTTGGGGTATGAACATCTATTACTTGTGTTTAATTAATGTATTTATAATAGCAATAGCATTGGTTAGACGCTCTTGTTTTGATCCTTCCAAAATAGTGTAAGGAGTGTTGTTTATTATTAATTGTTGTTCAAAAATACGAAACATTTTGTCTCTATCATCGGGCCTATCTCTTAAGTTATCTTTCTCCCAAGGTACATCTATACTAGTAAGAAAATAATGATCATAGTGGTGGGTTTGACTTGCCTTTATAATTTGAGCAGGGCACCACCCATTGTAATAATACTCGCAATAGGTCTTTATTTGCAATAGATTGGTATCAAGTAAAAGTAGTTTATCTGTCTGGGCGGCGCGTCTGTTTTCATCACTAATGTGCCCAAGGGCGATGGGAAGCAGGTCTTTTTTTTCTATGGTTTTTTTAGAACCTTCCCACTTTTTTTCCAAATAAATGCGCATGTATTCTGGTACCCACTGAGCATTAAAGTGTGCTGCCAATTGAGTTGCTAAAGTTGTTTTCCCTGAAGATTCAGGACCAAACAAAACAATCTTTAAGCAGCTGCTTGAATTTTGTTTAAGTTCTTTTTCCATGCTAAATAGCCATAAATGGCTATGATTGTTAATACAAAATAAAGAATACTACTAAAGGTTAACCCTTTATAAAAATACAGAGGTACTGTAATGATGTCTCCTATAATCCAATAGATCCAATTTTCAATTTTACGTTTTGCCATGAGCCACATTCCTACAAAAAATATTCCTGTGGTTAATGTGTCAAGATAGGATGTCCAGTGATTAAACTTATCAAAAACAGTATATACCAAAAACACAAAAACAACTGTCATAATGAAGATTCCTAAAGAAATTAAATGTTCCTTAGGGGATGTTTTACTAATGGGTGTTACGGGAAGATCATCAACATTACGTGTCCAGATATACCAACCATATAGGCTCATAATAAAATAATACCCATTAATCATCATATCACCCAACAAGCCCCATTTTAATAAGAGGTACACAAAAATAGCGGTGCAAATCATCCCTGTAGGAAACACCAATACATTATTTTTTTTAGCATATACAACAGAGGTAACTGTAAAGAATGCCGCTACCAATTCCAAGACAATATCTAGAGTATCGTAGCCAGAATATTGTGAGAAAAGAAAATCAAAAAGAGGATTCATAATTGTAGCCACGTAAGGTTTTAATCAATAATGTAAAGATACAATTTTGACATCTAGGAGAAATAATAATAAAATCAAAAAATCAAGATAAAGTGCCCCACTTAAGAAATAACAGCATATACCAATGTAAATTCTTCAAATTCTTGAAAGTAGACATCATAGGTTTCGCTTTTGTTATCTGCGTAAACTTTAGCAGAAGTGCCAGGGTCATCTAGTCTGAAATCTTCAACAAAAATGTGCTCTAGAAAACTGATTCCAGGACGAGCAAAGCTTTTGTATACAGCCTCTTTTGTTCCCCAAACAATGGTAAGTTTACGTATAATCGCATCCTCATTTGCTAAGGTGCTATACTCGGCTAGGGTGGTAAATTTATGAGCAATCTTTAAAATTTTAGGCCGCTGTTTTTCTATATCAATACCAACGGGGTGATCGCTAATGATAATAGCAGAAAAAGTATAGGAATGGGTAATTGAAATGTATTTCCCATCTGCAAGGTGAGGTTTGCCATTTTTATCATAACTCAAATCAAAATCTGTGTATCCAAAATAGGCTAGAAGGTGGCGAATACTCATAAACCCGCGACGATGTAAATCACTTTTCATGCCATCAACACGCGCTTGACAATGATCTGTTAGCTTAATATCTTTACTCAATACATCAAAGGACTCTTCTATCTTCCAAATCAGTAGCTTAGTGTTGGGGTTAAATGTTATAGTTTTGTAAAGAGGCATTAAACTTTGATTGGTTTTGTGTATTTTTGCAGTCGAAATTTTTAGTATAAATACCATTACAAAGTAGTAAATATATCAATAAGTTCTCTGCCTAGGTAGAGATAAAAAATTACATATTTTATGTCAACAAACAACCGCCCGTACATAGCCAATAAAGTAAAAGATATCTCCCTTGCAGATTGGGGACGCAAAGAAATTAATCTAGCCGAAGCAGAAATGCCAGGTCTAATGGCTTTACGTGAAGAGTATAAAGATGAGCAACCACTTCGTGGAGCTCGTATTGCAGGTTGCCTGCACATGACTATCCAGACAGCTGTACTTATAGAAACGCTCCAAGCCCTAGGAGCAGAAGTTACCTGGAGTTCTTGTAATATTTTCTCTACACAAGATCAAGCTGCTGCGGCTATTGCTGCTACAGGAACCGCTGTATATGCCTGGAAGGGTATGAATGAGCAGGAGTTTGAGTGGTGTATAGAGCAAACGCTTTTCTTTGGTGAAGATCGCAAGCCACTAAACATGATCTTGGATGATGGTGGAGATTTAACCAATATGGTTCTTGACACTTACCCAGAACTAGCCGCTGGTATCAACGGTCTTTCTGAAGAAACTACAACTGGAGTGCACCGTCTGTATGAGCGTGTTAAAAACGCAACGCTGCCTATGCCTGCTATAAATATTAATGACAGCGTTACAAAATCTAAGTTTGATAATAAATACGGCTGTAAAGAGTCATGTGTAGATGCGATTCGTCGTGCTACAGATGTAATGATGGCTGGTAAGAAGGCTGTGATTTGTGGTTACGGTGATGTTGGTAAAGGATGTGCCATGGCTATGAAAGCCCAGGGATGCATTGTATATGTCACAGAGGTCGATCCGATCTGTGCTCTTCAG
>JABHYI010000278.1 GCA_018656255.1 Bacteroidota bacterium | reverse complement strand
CTAAATAATTGTTTGTTGCTAGTAGTCTCTCCCCTTGTTTGGTTACCAGTAGCGCTGTTTGTTTGCGCAGCATCTTCATCCATAATGTAGTCTTCTGGTTGCCCCATTATTTTTATAATTGCATCTAATTCTCTAGTGGAGATTACTTGTGTGTTAATTTCAAGTCTTTCCGAAAAAAGCTCTGCAATTCTTGCTTCTATATCTTGGATAATTTCATCTCCTCCAACGGGATCACTAATCGACTTTTTTACAGCCTCTAGGTAGCGTGATAATTTTGCAAAAGCATCTTCATCTATATGGAAAAAAGTTCCGGCTAAATTTATATTTACTGTCTTTTTCATTTCTTTGGGGTTGTATGGGTTACTTTAGAAACCGCTTGTTGTAGATTGCTCCAGGTAGTTGTTAATTCGGTTAAAAATAGGGTTCCTTTTTGTGTTAGTGCATAGTATTTTCTTGGTGGCCCACTGGTAGATTCTTCCCATCTGTAAGAGAGTAACTCGGCATTTTTTAACCGAGTTAAAAGCGGGTATATAGTGCCTTCTACCACAAGAAGTTTAGCATCTTTTAGTCTGGTTAGAATATCACTGGTGTATGCCTCTCCATCTTTTAAAATAGATAGTATGCAATACTCTAATACTCCTTTGCGCATCTGCGCTTTTGTATTTTCAATATTCATTGTCTAGAATTTTTATGTAAAGTGGTGTTTTTTGTGTGTTGCCACTTATCTTGGTTCTTTTAGAACATGCTGCAGGGGTATCTTGTTCTTGCTGTAAAACAGTTACCCCTGTAATAAATAATACTAAGGCAAGTGTTAAATTAATGATGGTATTCATGGTTTATGTAGGTATGTTTTTTAGAAGCTATTAGTTTTTTATACAAGTATATGTCTAAAAACAGGTAGTATGTTACGCATGGTACTGAAATTAACATTTAATTAACACTTATTAGTATCTATTTTAGGGTCCTTATTTACTTTTTATATTCAACTTCTTGGATTATCTTCGTTAAAAATCATACTACATGAAGGCAACACCAAGGGCTATTAACAGTTATATCTTTTTTAAATTACCTTCTTGTTATTTTACTGGAGTACGGGTAAAAACTATTGACCAGACTTGTTGTGTTACATCTGTAAGGCATAGATGGATCAACCAAAACCCTTTTAAATCTATGTTTTGGGCTGTGCAGGGCATGGCTGCAGAACTTGCAACCGGAGCATTAGTAATGGCTAGTATTGCTCAAAGCGGCGCTAAAATATCTATGCTAGTTGCAACCAATAATGCAAGGTTTGATAAAAAAGCTACTGGCAGAATTACCTTTACTTGTGAAGATGGGCTGTTAATTAAAGATACTATTGCTAAAGCCATACAAACAAAACAAGGGCAAAGTTGCTGGACCAAAGCCGTCGGAAAAGATAGCCTTGGCGCTGTAGTTTCTGAATTTAATTTTCAATGGACACTTAAGGTAAGATCATAGAAAACAACTGTTTGCTCCTATTTTTGGGTGTATTGCCTGTTTTTAGTTGTTAAGATATGCCTTATTTTGATCTATTTTTCTTATATTTAGTGAATAAATAACCTTAAACATCTCTTTATAGCATAGAAAACTACTTAACCTTATTATAATTATTCCATATGTCTAGAGCAATGTTTGACTATACCAAAGCGGTTTTGTCTAAAGTAAGCTTTGATGTTCGCCTTTTTAGCAAGGAGCTTAAAAAAGCAATCACACGATTACTACCTCATGAAATTGATGAGTTAATGATTTGGGTAGATTCCTTGATAAAGCAACATCCTCAACTCAGTCAATGTTTAACACTATTAAACCCATAAAAAAAAGCACTCTCAGGAGTGCTTTTTTTGTGGGTTTATTCAAAAGGTTATTTTAAAGGGCTTATAATCTTCACCTCATTAAAACGAATAGCCCCTCTAATTACTCCAGCAATCACATCATATAGGGCATCTATAATTTGCATTTTTAATTCACTTTTATTATAAATAAGACTCACTTCTCTGGCAGGAGGAGGATCCGTGAAATAACGCAACTTTTTAATTTGTTTGTCAGAAAGATCAAGGGTGTGTAAATAGGGTAGAAGTGTCATCCCTAGTCCTTCATTAGATAATTTAATTAGGGTTTCAAAACTTCCGCTTTGTAGCTGAAAATGATTTTCTAGTTGTCCTTGTTGAGATTTACAAAGATGTATTACACTGTCTTTAAAGCAGTGGCCATCTTCTAACAGTAATAAATCATCTAGTTCTAGATCGTCACTACTAATTTTCTTTTTTTCAGAAAGTTTATGACCCTCTGGTACAAAAGCCACAAAGGGTTCATAATACAATACACGCTCTTTAATATTATGTTCTAGTAGTGGGGTTGCTGCAATTGCCGCATCAAGATGACCATCACGAAGTTTTGTAATGATATCATCAGTGGTGAGTTCTTCTATTTTGAGCTGTACCTTAGGATATTTTTTCGTGAAGTTTCTAAGAAACATAGGAAGAAGTGTAGGCATTACTGTAGGGATGATTCCTATTTTAAATTCTCCACCAATAAATCCTTTTTCTTGATCTACCACATCTTGCATACGCTCACTTTCATTTACAATATTGCGGGCTTGACTCACTATTTTTTTTCCGACAGGTGTTAGTTCTATTGGTTTTTTACTGCGGTCAAAAATTAAAATCTCAAGCTCTTCTTCAAGCTTTTGAATTTGCATGCTTAGGGTTGGTTGTGTAACAAAAGTTTTTTGTGCTGCTTTGGTGAAATTCTTGTTTTCTGCTACTGCCAACACGTATTTTAGTTGCGTAATTGTCATTGGTGGTATCTTTACAACAAAGATAAGAAAAACTGATAGCTTTTTAATAATTTTCAGTTTTTGACTATTGTTCGTCTATATATACTCTTATGCTATCATTTAAGAAGAAAAACCATAGATACTCCCAATAAAGTAGCGGTTTTTTAGTTTATTTGTAGAAGCGACAATGCTACTCTTAAAAATAATGTTATGAATTTTTTATATTTTGATCCAGGTCTAGGAGCTATGATAGTTCAAGCAGTTGTTGCTGCAGCCGCAGGTGTTTTATTATTCTCTAAAGGTGTTATGTATAAAATTAAAGGATTTCTTGGTTTACTCAAAGAAGACGATGACGCCTATGATTCTATAGACATTGATGAGAAAGAAGATATAGATGAAACAAAATAACACGAGCCCCCACCAAGCTTCTTTTAGAGATCCCTCTGGATACATGTTTTATGACGGGGATGTCTTAAGGCGTGCCATTAACCCTATATATTTCAAACAATACAATGCCCTTAAAGACAGTGGTTTTTTTAAGACATTAATTAAAAATAAGCTGTTAATACCTCACACGCAAACCACGGTTTCTGACCAGCAAATAGTTATTACTCCAGAGCCTATTGCGTTTATTACCAATCCTTATGAGTGGAGTTTTGAGCAGTACAAACATGCTGCCCTACATACGTTGAAGGTTCATAAATATGCGCTTTCTAAAGGGTTTATTTTAAAAGATGCATCTGCCTATAATGTAACTTTCCACAAAGGGAGTCCTGTTTTTATAGACACGCTGTCCTTCGATTTTTATGAGAAAGACACTCCTTGGAGAGCCTACAAACAATTTATCACTCATTTTTTTGGACCACTAGTTTTGGCCTCTTATCACGGCACAGAGATTTTTAAAATGTTGCAAACACATATAGATGGTATTCCTGTAAAATTGATAGCATCTTTGTTGCCAGGTAAAAGCAAATTAAGCTCAACCATATATACCAACATACATTTGTTGGCAAAAATGGAACGCACCCACAGTGAAGATTACAAAGCAGAAACCAAAATTGCAAAACTCTCTCTAAAGGCCCAAAATAACATCATAGATAATCTCTTTGATTTTATCAAAAAGCTATCTATTAAAGAAGAAACAGAGTGGGGCAATTATTATGATAAAACTAATTACAATGATGCTGCATTTCAAGGTAAAAAAACCTTAATCGAAGATTGGGTTACTGCATTAAATCCTCAAAGACTTATTGATATTGGAGGCAATGACGGAACTTTTGCTCGTACTGTGGTAACCAAAGTACCTCACGTAATTGTTACAGATATTGACAGCAATGCAGTAGGCTACAATTACAAGCAGATACAACAAAACAAAGAAACAAACATGTTGGCCTTTGTTTGTGATGTCCTGCAGCCTGCCCCTGGTATAGGTTTAAACAATTCAGAGCGTAATTCTCTTGTGGAGCGACTCAAAGGCTATAGCCCAGATGTTACCATGGCGCTGGCTCTTATACATCATATAACCCTAAGTGGGAATGTTCCTTTTGATAGATCTGCTCAATTTTTTGCTGCGTTCTCAAAACATTTAATACTAGAGTTTCCTACCCGAGAAGATTCTTGGGTAAGCTCACTTCTAGTTAGAAAGCGAGAATTTATCAACCACTTTGATTTTTATAATCAAGAGGCTTTTGAAGCTGGCTACAAGCAATACTTTGATATCCAGAAAAAAGAAACTGTCCCTGGAACCAAAAGAGTTTTATATTTATTAAAAAACAAAGTATAGATGTCTGCAAAGAACAATAGGTCTTTTGTTGCTTCTTTTTTAAAGTCAAGCAATACCTCTGTTTTACTCGCTGGTATTGCTGCAGGACTTTATCCAATTCTATTTTATTACAGTAACAATTTTCAGTTAGTTAATACCTGGCAGCATTTTTTGTTTTTTGTAGCAAGCTTTATAGGGCTTCCTGCACTACTTTTTTATATAATTAAAAAACTGTTTGTAAAAGTGAAGGTTTTACAAAAATGGCAGCAGTATGTGGTTCCTTTTTTAGGTGTATTTACTTTTTTGTTTTTAATGAAAATATGTTTGTATGCAGGCATACAAAAAAAAATGATACTTGGTATTGTTTTAATAGCCGCCATACTGGCCTTTTTTTTATGGAAACAATATAAAAAAATAATTGTGCTGCAATTGGTCCTAGCGGTCTTGGGTCTTTTTACATTAATTCCCGTTTTGAGCAAACAACTATTTTATGACAATTCTTGGACATTGCAACCAGATGCCATACAAGAGGCTAGTTTTGTCACAAAGCCCAATGTATACTTTATTCAGCCAGATGGCTATGTTAATTTTTCAGAAATAGACAAAGGCTACTACAACATAGATAACAATAATTTTAAGAAGTATTTAGACACAAATAACTTTAAAACGTATCCAAATTTTAGGAGTAATTACGCCTCCACTCTAACATCAAACAGTGCCACTTTTATGATGAAGCATCATTATTATGGCAAGGGAAGTGATATTACAGAAAACACCAATGCCAGAGATATGATTATCTCAGATAACACGGTGCTAAACATATTTAAAAACAATGGGTATAAGAGTTATTTTTTGGCAGAGATGCCATATTTACTGCTTAATAAACCAGTGTTAGGGTATGATGTTTGTAATTTCACTAATAGCGATGTTGGTTATATAGGTACAGGGTTAGGTACTTATTATGATATTCTTACCCCACTTAACACCTATACCAAAGAAGTTATATCCCAACCTAAGTTTTTCTTTATTGAAATATTTAATCCAGGACATGTGCACGGTAGAGAGGCCCAATCATTGGGTGTGGATGGAGAACGCGCACTCTGGCAACAAACGCTGGCCAATGCCAATAAAACCCTTGTCCAAACCTTAGATATTATTAAACAAAACGACCCCAATGCCCTTGTAGTTATTATGGCAGATCATGGCGGCTTTGTTGGTATGGAGTATACCCTACAAACCTATACTAAAACCCAAGATAGAGATTTAATATATTCTATCTTGAGTAGTAACCTTTCTATACATTGGCCACAGGGTGATATACCCTCATATGATATAAATTTTAAAAGTGCTGTAAACGTTTTCAGGATTTTGGTATCTTACTTAACACAAGACACATCATATCTTGATCACCTTCAAGATGATAGTAGCTATGTTATTTTAAATAAAGATGCCCCAAGTGGCGTTTATAAGTACATTGATACCGATGGAACCATCGTTTTTGAACCCGTTGCACAATAGTCGTACCTTTGATAGGTAGTATACAAACAAGATCATTTTTATGTCTAATTATCGCGTAGAAAAATACACAAAAGAAAACCGCCTGGCTTGGGATACTTTTATTTCTGGGGCCAAAAACGCTACGTTTTTGTTTGCCCGTGATTTTATGGAGTACCACAGCGATAGATTTACAGATTATTCTTTGCTAGTATATAAAGATGACTTACTCTATGCTGTACTGCCTGCAAATATTGTGGGTGATAAACTATACTCTCACAAAGGTCTTACTTATGGGAGCTTAGTGTTAAGTAAAAGCGCTAAACTACTTTACACCTTTGAAGCTTTTAAAGCGCTGCTTGCATTTTTAGATGCCAAGGCTATTTCTACTTTAGAGCTGAGAAACATACCAACGTTTTACAACACAATGCCCTCTGATGAGTTGTCTTACTTTTTATTCAAGGCAAATGCTACACTTATTAAAAGAGATGCATTAATGGTTATAGATACGAGTACTAAAATAAAATTTCAGAAAAACAGAAGAGAAGGTATTAACAAAGCAAAGCGAAATGGCCTCACTATTGCTGTAGAGCATAACTTTGAAGGATTTTGGAATGAGATACTAATTCCAAATCTTCAACAAAAGCACGGTATAGCTCCGGTTCATAGCCTTGAGGAAATACAACTACTTGCCGCCAAGTTTCCAGATCATATCAAGCAGGTAAATGTCTACAAAGACAATGTTATTGTTGCAGGAACAACCCTGTTTTTAACAAAAACTACGATACATCCGCAGTATGTTTCTGGCAATAGTGATAAGAATGCCTTTGGATCTTTGGATTTAGCCTATGATTATATTATAAATCATTTTGATAGCTCTAAACGCTATTTTGACTTTAATATCTCTAGCGAAGAAAATGGGACGGCTTTAAACAGTGGGCTTATTTTCTGGAAAGAGAGTTGTGGGGCTCGTACCTATGTGGCAGATAACTATCTTATAGATACAGCATGCTATAAAACCTTAGATTTGCATATACTATGATACCTTTTATAGACATACACGCAATTAACTCCCGTTTCGATAAATCCTTTAAAAATCAGTTCCAAGATTTTTTAGACAGTGGCTACTATGTATTAGGGAATCAAGTTAGCGCCTTTGAGAGTCGGTTTGCAGACTACTGTGAAACTCAATATTGTATTGGAGTTGGCAATGGTTTGGATGCATTACGTCTTATTCTAGAAGGGTATAAGGTATTGGGTAAGTTAGAGCTAGGGGATGAGGTGATTGTTGCTTCTAACACCTATATTGCTACTATAATAGCTATAAAACAAGCTGGATTACAACCCCTATTAGTTGAGGTAGAAAATCAAACATTTAATTTTGATATTTCTGCATTAAAACAAGCTATTTCACCAACCACAAAGGCCATCATGCCAGTGCACCTGTATGGGCAAATTGCACCAATGGAGCAAATAAATAGCTTTGCTGTTTACAATAACCTATTGATTATTGAAGATGCGGCGCAAGCTCACGGTGCAATCCATACCAATGGCAAACGTGCAGGAAATCTTGGTCATGCAGCAGGATTTAGTTTTTATCCAACCAAAAACTTAGGAGCCCTTGGTGATGCAGGGGCGGTTACTACCAATGATGCTAGCTTGGCAGGGGCCATAAAAAAATTACGTAACTACGGGTCTTCATCAAAATATGTTAATGAATTACTAGGAGTAAATTCTAGACTTGATGAATTGCAGGCCAGTTTTTTATCTGTTAAATTACCTGTTTTAGATGCAGATAACTCCGCAAGGAGAGACGTTGCAACTGCATATATAAAAGGAATTACAAATCCAAAAATTGTGCTTCCTGCCTATGATGGTTCAAAAAACCATGTATTTCATTTATTTGTAATTCAAGTTTCCTCTAGAAATGAATTTCAAGACTATCTTAAAAATAAGGGGATAGGTACTTTAATTCATTACCCGATACCCCCGCACCATCAACAGGCATTAAAAGAATTTGAAACCTTACAATTTCCTGTTTCAGAAAAAATACACCAACAAGTTATTAGTTTGCCCATGAGCCCGGTAATGACTCAAGCGCAAATTCAAAAAGTAATTAACGTTGTAAATGCATATTAATTGAAGATTCCAGACTTTATTAAAAGTAATTTGCTGTTAAAGATGACCTCTTTAAATGCTGTAGTGGTATCTGTCAGATTATTGGTGTCTGCCGTTGTGCAGCGTTTGCTTTTTGATTTAGTGGGTGCAGAAGGGCTTTTTAAAATAGGGCAATTAAGAAGTCTTACCCAGCTGCTTACCTCTCTCACCTCTTTGGGTGTGTTTAATGGTGTGGTAAAATACTTGTCTGAGTATAAGGATGATAAGCCCAAACTTCAACAACTTTTTTCTACCGCTTTTGTATTTATGGTTGTGGGTACACTACTCTCTGGTCTTGTGCTTTTTATCTTTGCAAGCCCAATTAGTAACTATTTGTTTACAGATAGTGTAGATTATAGTTTTGTGATACGGTTTGTTGCTTTGGTAGCACCTAGTATTGCTGTGCAACGTGTTTTTAGCGGCGTAGTAAATGGCTTGTCTGAATATAAAAAGTTTGCTAAAATAGAGCTCATTAGCTACCTCCTTAGTATAGTCCTTTTGGTAGTGTGCCTATATCAATACAACCTTTCTGGAGTTTTAATTGCTATTGCATTGGCACCTGCTATACAGGTGATTGTAGTGGTAGCTATTTTTTATAAACTTCTCAACCAATATGTGCAGTTTTCTAAGTTAAAATTTCAAACTCCGTTTTTAAAAAACTTATTGGCTTTCACTCTGATGTCTTTTGTGGCAACAATTTTACTCCATTTTGTTGAAATTGATATTAGATCCATGCTTGCAGAAAAAATGTCTGAGAGAGATGCTGGAGTCTGGACAAACATCACCTTTATTTCAAGAAATTACATGGTCTTTTCTGGATCTTTATTCTCTTTATATGTATTGCCAAAGTTTGCAGGAATCTACACAGGTAAAGCCTTTAAAAATGAGGTGTATAGTATATACAAAACGCTGTTACCTATTTTTGGTCTAGGAATGTTAGTTGTGTTTTTTGGTAAATCGATTATTATACAACTGCTATATCCTGGATTAGATGAGATGCTACCGCTATTTAAGTGGCAATTACTAGGAGATTTTATTAGACTGGCTTCTCTAGTTTTGGCACATCAGTTTTTAGCTAAAAAAATGGTACGCAACTTTATTTTCTCTGAGCTATTGTCTCTAGGATTATTTTATGGTTTCGCCAATTACTTGGTCACTCAGTATGGTGTAGAAGGTATTGTTATGGGCCACTTTTTAAGGTATATCATCTATTTTATAGTGGTGATTTTCTTGGTGTGGCGTTATTTTAACAATCAAAAGATATCTCAAGAAGATACTACTTCTATAGCCTAGATAACTTCCAAGTGTCTAGATATAGCTGAGCTACTTTCTTGTGATTGTGATGTTGTGTCACAAAATGTTGTGCAGCCATCCCAATTTCTTTAATTTTTTCTGGGTGTTTGATCAAATCTTCCAGGGCAAGAACCAAACTATCTACATCTGGCAGTGCATTAATGGCAACAGGACTATCTAACTTGTAATGTTCCATAAACCCAGACTCTGCACCTGTAAACACCACTTTTGCTTTGGCCATAGCCTCCAAAGCATTATAGCCTTGATCATAAGCAAATACTTGATCTAGTATAATATGGGCATTATTGTATTTCTCTATGTACTGCGCATAAGGCAAATTCTCAACAATTTCTATGTGTACCTGCTTAGGAAATTTTTGTTGAATAATAGCTATTGCCTTTTCAAAGTAAGATATCCCTTTACTGTGGTAATTGGTTCTGTTAATACCCATAAAAATAACAATAGGGCCCTTTGTGTCCAATTCAAAAACACTAAGCTTCGAGGTGTTTATTGGGTTTGGTATTAACCCCAGATACTTACTATTACCCACTAGTGGCATATGATAATCATAATCACTTGCTATAACTCCGTCTATGTTTTTAAAAACGTACTGGTGTAGTTTTTTAAAGGGTGGGGTAGTGTATTTCAAAATATTTTTAAAGGCTATTTTTGCTATACTGCCATCTTTATAAGGGCTTATTATAGAGTATGGGTTTGCGTTACTTAATTGATGTTTTACACTTAAGTAATCTGTCCCACAACTCAGTAAAAATAATTTTTTGTTGTTTTGTTTCAAGAACGAAATCATTTTAATTTCATCCTTAACGCTAGCTCCAAAAGGGCTTTCATTAATGAGTTGTACCACATCAAATCCCTTTAGTTTTTCTGAGGTTTTAAAAAACTGCTTGGTCATATGCCAAGACGTAATGTCAAATTTAAATAGTACGTAGATTGCTATTTTTAGTTTTCGAGCCAACCCTTTATCAAAGCTTCTTTGTATGATAATATCACTAGGATACTTTTTAAAGTAATCTCCCGTTGATATAAGGATAACTTGATGGCCCAAAGCGCGCAGTCCTTCTTGCAAAGAATTGTGCAATCTGCTATATTCACCAACGAGAAGGATCTTCATATTTGTGGTATCTTTGGGTTTAGGTATGCATCAAAAATAACATTAATTGATGACGCAAACAGCGCATAAAAAGAAATTTAAAATTTGCCTGGTTTCTATTTCATTAGCAAAAGGTGGAGCAGAGCGTTCTGTAGCTATGCTCTCTCAAATGCTTTCTAGTTTAGGGCACCAGGTTCATATCGTTGTTTTAAACAATGAAATTGATTTTAAATACAGCGGCACACTCTTTAATCTAGGCGCTTTAAAACCTAAAGATGACCACTTTCTTGCAAGACTTACTAGGTTTAAAAAATTACGCAGGTATTTAAAAACCCAAGCATTTGATGTTGTGATTGATCACAGACCTAAAAACGAATATTTTAGAGAGTTATTTTATAAAAAGTATATCTATAGAGACCTTAGTACTATTTACGTAGTGCATAGCTCTAATAAGCAAGAATATTTCACCAAGATGGTCTCAAAAATGGCCGCCATATATAATATTCAATTAGCTACTGTAACAGTGTCTACTCATATTGAGTTGCATGTTGCTAAGACAAGTGGAGTTCTCAACTGTAGCACTATCCATAATGCATATAATCCAGCCTGGAAACAAGAAGCCTCAATAGATGATTTGCCAGCCAACAACTACATACTTAGTTATGGAAGATTGCATGACGGGATTAAAGACCTTTCTTTTTTAATACACTCTTTTAACGCTTCTTGGGTTTGGAAAGATGGTGTGTCTTTAGTTATTATGGGTGATGGGCCAGACAAAAAAATGTTACAAGATCTTGCTGTAAGTATGCCATGTAACAAGCACATTGTTTTTTTACCCTTTACAAAAGCCCCTTTTGGTATTATACAAAATGCTAGATGTGTTACCCTAACTAGTTTTTATGAAGGATTTCCTATGGTACTTGTAGAATCCTTATCTGTTGGGGTGCCTGTTATTTCTTTGGATATTATTTCAGGTCCTTCAGAGATAATACAGCACAACTACAATGGCCTTTTGGTGAAAGAAAGAGATCCTGAAAAATTTGCAGATGCCCTTGGTGTCATTTGTAGAGACGAAGTGTTATATTTGAAATTAAAAGCCCAAACCCAAGGCTCTGTACAACAATTTTCTATGCAGGAAATTTCAGCAAAATGGGATAAATTACTACAACATGTCATACGTTAATTTAGCCAACATATCATTACAAGAAATACCTAAAATAAGTGATCCTGATGGTCGCGGAAACCTCTCTGTTATAGAAAAGGATGTATTGCCTTTTAAAATAAAACGCGTGTACTATTTGTATGATGTCCCTAGTGATAGTAGTAGAGGAGGGCATGCTCACAAGCAGCTGCGTCAATTTTTAATAGCCCTTAGTGGCAGTTTTGATGTGGTGCTTGATAATGGCAAACAGCGGAGAACCATTACCTTAAATAGACCTAACAAGGGCCTTTTAATACCTTGCGGGGTTTGGCGAGAGTTAGAAAATTTTTCTGCAGGCGCTGTTTGTTTATCCTTGGTAAGTGAGGTGTATCAAGAAGAAGATTACATCCGTGATTATGATGTCTTTACATCATTTGTAGGCGCTTAACTGAAGCCCATTTTTTTCTAAAACTACTTTTAACCACACTAAAACATTTAAAACAAAACTAGGTGCGCCTATTAAAAAACGTTGCTTTTTGTTAAGATTTTTGAGATCTATCCCTTTTTTATACTTTAAATAATCCTTTTTGTTTCCTACTATTTTTGCAAATAGGGCTAGCGAATACCTGTTTAAATCCAAGAACTTTTTAAGCCCTTTGTTGCTTGCTATGTGTTTTTCATAACAATCTAAATCTAGCGCTTTTTTTACTTGTTTTGGAGAATTTGACAAACTCGTTGCCTCAAAGCGATATGTTGCTAATGAAGTATTTAAAAAAACCACTGTGTAGGCTAGACCAAGTCTAATCCATAAATCTGTATCCTCTCCACTGCGCATGGTTGGGTTGTAGTGTCCAATTGTTTCAAAAACATCTTTATGTACAACCGTGCTGCTACTGGTGAGTATGGTATTTATATAGCTAGATGTATAGTAAGATACTACATAGCTTTTATCTGGAGATAGGTTTGCTATGGAGTAGGTTGGTTTATACATTTTTCCTCTAGACTCTATAGTACAAACCGCTGCAAATACATGTTGTTTTGGATACCCATCTATAAGAGCATCTATTTTTTCAAGATAGTCTTCTTTCCATATATCATCTGCATCTAACAGCGCAATGTAGTCTGCATTTGCAGATTGTATACCGGTATTTCTAGCTACAGAAACTCCCTGGTTTTTTTGTTTAATGTAGTGTATTCTTGGATCTGTAAAGCTCTTAATTATGGCCTCACTGGTGTCTGTAGCACCATCATTAACTACAATGAGCTCAAAATCTTCAAAACGTTGTTTAATAACACTTTCTATGGTTTTAGACAGCTGTTTTTCTTTGTTGTATACTGGTATGATTACAGAAAATCTAGGCATTTTTCTTTAGTTTACAGTAAAAACATAGTTTATATAGATCAAACAAAATTATAGAGGGGTGTTTTGATTTTAAATTTGCAATGATTTGTTTTTCAAACCTATTACAAACAAAAATAAAAATAGCTGTTAGCCCAATGCTATTTAATTGATTGTATCTTCTTTGTAAGGGGCGAGCAGTGGTATCTATTTTTTTATTTTTTTCAAGGGTGAATGTTGTTTGTATTGCCCCTAATGATTTTTCAATAAATACAGCCGTGCTCTCAAGACCTAAATGAATGGTTGGGTTTTCAATATGTAAAATAGTTGCCTTAAATTCCTTTAATTTAAAAGAGAAAAATATATCAAGGCCATACATGTTTGCCTCTAATACATTCACTTTTTTAAACATTTTTTTTTGAATTAATACATTTTGAGAGATTATATTATAAGGGTTTTTCTTTCTAATTTGAGTGCTTTTTGATTCCTTTTTATGACCATATATCCATCTAAGTAGTTGCTTTTGTTCTGGTCTTTGACCCTTATAAACAATTCCACCACTTATAACATCGTGTTTGTTATTTAGTTCTTTTGTATATGTTACAATGTAGTCTTCATTTAGCGGTATTACATCTGCATCTAAAAAAAGCAACCAATCATATTTTGCTTTTTTCGCTAGTATATTTCTTGTGGCTGTTCTGCCAATATTTTTTTCATTCTCAAGATAACTACAGTGGTCTAGAGCGTTTATTTTTTTATTTTCAGAGCTACATTGTTTATCAGTAGATGCATCATCAAGCACTAAAATTTCAAAAACAACCTTGCTTTCTATAGCTTGTTGCTGTAGTGTTTTCACAAGCAATAAGGTATTGTAATTATATGTAGGTATTAAAATTGAAAGCATAGCGCTAAGGTACAAAACTGTTTAAATGTAACGTATTGAACTTCATAAGATTTTATGGGTTCTATTTTTTGATTTTCTTTCTTTGTAGTTATTTCATTTAATACTGTACTGTTTTTAGATAAGTTGTTGTTTTTCAGGTGTGTAATTTGAAGGGAAGCTGGTTTTGAGTATTAAATTAATTGTTATATGTTTGCACCCCCTAAATTTGTGAGGTTTTTTTCCTCACTTCAACTTTTAACCATGAAAAAAAGCATCATAATACCTACTGTAGTGCTTTCTACTATTATGTTCTTTCTCCTGAGTTTTTCGGGAAAAGAGGCTACTACAGACCTTTCTCACTATAAAATCCCAGAAAAAGCCTACCTATATCACGTCCCTACAAAAAAAGAGTCGCAACAGGTTTCTTTACTCCCTAATAATTCTTTTTTCAATATATTTTTAGGAAAAACATTTATAGGTTTTAAAGAAGCGCTTGGTTTTAATGAATCTACAGGTAATTATGCAAGTATAAATAGGTACGGGTATCGTGGTAAATACCACGGTGCGGCAAACACCCTCTCTCT
>JABHYI010000025.1 GCA_018656255.1 Bacteroidota bacterium | reverse complement strand
GTTCCTGCATCATGCCATTTTTTGCCATACTCTCCACCGCCCCTAAGATTGGCGACAGCATACACACCACCCTGCTCCATCCACACGGCATTTGTAATGCTAAAACTTGGAGTCAAGCTAATATTAAAACCACCATACCCATACAAAATGGTTGGGTTTGTGCCGTCCAGTACAATTCCTTTTTTGTGGGTAATTATCATTGGCACCTGTGTGCCGTCTTTTGAAGTGTAGAACACTTGTCTGCTTTGGTACTCATCTGAGTTAAAATCAATGCTTGGTTTTTTGTAAAGCTTAGAAGTTCCAGAAGAAATTTCATAAGAATAAATACTACCAGGTGTGAGGTAGTTTGTAAAAGAATAATACAGGCTTGTGTCTTGCTTTTTAGCTCCAAAACCACCTGCTGAGCCAACTCCAGGTAAGGCAACTTCTCTTACTAGGGTCCCGTCATAGCGATACTGTTTTATAACGCTTACGGCATTTTCCATATAATTTGCAAAAACATACCCGCCACCTGTACTGGCTCTTAGAACATTTTTGGTTTCTTCAATAAGATCTTTCCAGTTCTCTGGCCCTGGACTAGATGCATCTACAGTAACTACTTTTTTGTTAGGGGCATTTCTGTTTGTAACAAGATAAAGCTTGCTGCCAACATTATCTATAACAGAGGTATCACTATCTGTGTCTTTTTGTACAGTAACAAAAGGGCTTTTGGGGTCACCGAGGTCTTTGATAAAGAGTTTGTTTCCTGAGGTTGAAACACTTGCGGAAACAATCAGATATTTATTGTCTTGTGTTGTACGCCCACCTACATACCTGTGCTTTTGTTCTGGGGTTCCTCCAAAAATAAGCTCATCTTCTTTTTGAGAAGTTCCAAGTTTATGGTAATAAAGCTTGTGTTGGTCTGTTTTGGCAGAAAGCTCACTCCCTTTTGGTTTGTCATAGCTAGAATAATAAAAACCTTCATTTTTCAGCCAAGAGATGCCGCTAAATTTTACATCCACAATGGTGTCTTCTATAATTTCTTTGCTTTGGGCATTCATTACAAGTACCTTTCTCCAGTCACTTCCTCCCTCGCTTATACTGTAGGCAGCCAATGATCCGTTTTCGCTAAAACTGAGTCCTCCCAGTGAAATGGTTCCATCTTCAGTGAATGTGTTTGGGTCCAAAAAAACTTCTGTCTTATTTGGGTCTTGCCCTGTTTTGTATCTGTAAATTACATACTGGTTTTGTAGCCCATCATTTTTATAAAAGTATGAGTAGTCTCCTTCCTTAAAAGGAGCGCCTACTTTCTCGTAATTCCAGAGCGTTGTAAGGCGCTGTTTTAACTCCTCTCTAAAAGGGATATTTTCTAAATACCCAAAAGTGGTTTTGTTTTGATCTTCTACCCACCTAGCTGTTTCTTCGCTCATATCGTCCTCAAGCCACCTGTAAGGATCTTTAACCTGTGTTCCAAAATAATTAGTTACAGTGTCAACTTTTTTGGTCTTAGGATAGGTCACGGTATTGGTTTGGTTTATTGAAACATTGCTATTGTTACACCCTACAAGAACAAGGGCTGTAATAATTGGGATCATTAATTTTTTCATGAGTTTATTTTTTATAAAAATACATAAAAAAACAGGCCCTAATAAAGGTATAGGTGGCCTGTTTGTATTTTAATGATTGGGTTGTTATTGTTATTGAAACAAAGAGCTGTAGGATTTCCAGTATTTATATATAAGCACTCCTGTAATTGCCAACATTAAAACAGCCACAAACATACCTGAGACGTCTAAAAAAAGATGGAACAATAAAATATTAACAACAATAGGGGCAAGTAAAATAAGGGCAAATGGAACCCATTTTTTAAATAGAAGTAGCCCCCCGATAAGTAGCTCTAAACTGGCAACAACATATAAAACATATCCTGTACTATTTAAAGACTCCATGAAGTTTGCTGCTGCTGGGGCCATGTCAAAAATAGGAATGAACGCAATAAACTTGTTCATGCCAAATATTAGCAAAGAAACACCCAGTAACATGCGTAAAATAGTTGTAAAAGTTGAATTCATAATGGCGATTGTTTTAGCGTTATTGTTACTTAAAGATAACAAAAAATAAATACCCCAAGTGCAACTGCTTGCAAATGGGGTATTTGTGCTATTTTAAAAGCTTTAGTCGCAGGTAGTATCCAGAGAGTTAATCCAGTCTCTTAGCAAGTCAACACCGTCATTGTGGATAATACTTCTGCCTAGCAGCGGCATGCGTTCTTCTTCCGCCGTGACATTAAGGCGGTAGTAAATAACAGAGTTTTCTGGATCTCCAGGTTTTATTAATTTTTGATCTAAGGAGAGATTACTTAACATTTGATCTGGAGTTACACAAACCCCTAAATTTTCCAATAAGTTGTTTTCGCTAAAGGCAAACCTCATAGGCCTGTAATTACAATGTCCTTCATCTCTATGACAGCTAGCGCAATTAATATCTACATATGAGCGCACTCTAGTTTCAAGGTCTTGTGAGGTGTCTCTATAGTCCACAACGGTATTGATGTTTGTGGGTATATTATCTTCAAGATAACCAACATCAATCCACTTTTGTAGTTGATTTTGCAAGCCATCTGCAAAGGCATAAGTGCTGTTAAGACTTTGAGGCTTTATACCAATAGGCTCATTTGTTGTATTGCTTTTATGACAGGTAAAACACTCACTTCCAGAGGGCATTCTGTAGTTTATTTCACGCTGCTGCCCATCTTCGATCCATGTTACATACTTAAAACCTCCATCTCCTTGTGTGTCAAGAAAAGCTTCTGTTTGCTGTTCATTCCAAAAATATTCTGCAAAAGTCCAGCCCTCTTCTTTTCTAATCATGAGCCGGGTTTCAATAAGTACTCTAGTATTATCAGGAAGCACATTGTCATAAAAGAAATTTTTAATAATCACACTACCAACAGGCAACTCAATGTTATTGGCGTCTCCATTATATGTGCCTATTGTACCGCTAGGAAGCCAAATAAAACGCGATTTATGCGCATAGTTTGAAAACAATGAACTAATAGGCTCATAAGGAAGCACCCCAAATGTTGGGGCTAGCTCACTTAGCGTATCCTCAAAAAAATGATACTCAGAAAGTGTTGGGTAGGGCACTTGTAATAAATCTACGGTAACCTCAGAGACAGGCTCAATAGTAACATATCCTGCGTCATCTTCATTAGAGCAGCTAGCACATAAAAGACAAATTAGACCGAAATATAGGAACCGTTTTAACATAGTGTAAATAAAAACACCATTGAGAATTCACTCAATGGTGTTTTTTGAGAATTAAAAAATTATCTTTTCGTGAACTTGGTTGCTTTCACATTATTTCTTCTAAGTTTTTGTCCTGCTATACGAAGGATGTATTGCCCAGAAGTTAATTGAGAAATATTAATGTTGTTGTTGATTAGCCTACCATGCATTACTTTTCTTCCAGTGATGTCAAAAACAGTATAGATAGGGTCTTCAACATCTTCAATGTTTGAAACCGTTAGGTTGTCAAGGGCTGGAACAGGGAATATAGAAATATCACTTGTTAAGAAATCTCCAGTGTTTAAAACACTATTTCCTTCAACAAGTTTGTGGGTCATGTTGATGTCTAGATCTTCAAAAATATCTACAATTCCAGATGGCCAGTAAATTGTTACAGATGTAATTTCTGTGTCTTGACCAAGACCAAAATGCGTATTTAAAGTACTCATGTTTCTAAATCCTTCTCCACTTCTTACTTCTCTAATCTGAGTTCCAGAAGGCGAGCTTAGCTCAACTCTTGCACCAATACCTCCTAGGTTACTCTCCACACCAACGGTGTTGATTTTTAACCAGTTATTATTGTTTGTGTTATTTATGATAAGCTGCCCATTAGAAATAGCATCAACAAATCCATCTTCGTTGATATCTCCAAAACCACCATTACCAATATTTGTGCTAGAGATAGTGAAAGTAAGATCTCCATTACCATATAAAATTACTCCACCAGATACAATATCTGCATACCCGTCATTGTCAAAATCATAGGTTTGATTTTCAATACTAGTAACATTAAATTCTGTAAGGCCAGAAGCGTTAATTACATCAGTAAAGGTTCCATTGCCGTTATTTCTCATTAGCCTGTGGAAACCAGAGTTAAAAGTACTAGCTCCTATCCATCCGTCTAGATCTCCATCATTGTCATAATCTGCCCAAGCGCTTGACCAGGTTTGCATGTCATCCTCTAGATTCAGAGAAGCGCCACTTTCTGTAAATGTGCCATCTCCATTATTTACGTGCATTTCATTGTCTCTTCTTTCAGACTCTCCACCACATTTTGCAATAAACATATCTACGTCTCTATCATTGTCAAAGTCTAACCATACAGATCCATAATGTCCTCCAGATGGATAATCTCCCAAACCACCTTGAAAGTATTCTAGGTTTCCTTCTCCATCATTAATGTAAAAAACACTTGGTTCAACATCATGACAAACATAGGCATCTAGGTGACCATCATTGTTGATGTCTACAAAGTTAGAACGTTGTGAGAATACGTATTCAGGTCCAGATACTTCAGTATATGCTGTTCCATCATCGTTTGCTCTCATAAAGGTAACACCGTTACCACCACCATACAGCAAATCTGTAAAGCCGTTACGGTCATAATCTGCAGCTGCCAAACTCCAAGATGGAGAATTGTCAGCAAATTCTGTGGCAACAATTGACTCTATAAAAGATCCATCTTCTTGTTGATACAAAACTTGGATATTAGAATTATTAACAGAAAGGATGTCGTCCAGGCCGTCTCCATTCATATCTACAATACCTCTATCAGTGTAGTTTGTACCGGCAGACTGAGGTGTAAAAGTTACTTGAGCCGCACTGTATTGAGCTACAGCAAAAAGACAAGCAAAAAAGAATAATTTTTTCATAATAATAATTGTTTTAATTAATCACAAGATTGGTTAATAGAATTTATCCAGTCTTCCATAAGCGCTAGGGCTTCTGTATGAACTAGACTTTGCCCAAACTGGGGCATTTTATAGGGCTCGTCTCCAGTGACAGACATCCTATAGTATATTATTGAGTTTTCTGGATCACCAGGTGCAATATGTTTTTGCCCCATTAATCCAGGAATTGGGGTGTCTGCATCAACACATACACCTGCATTTTCGTCGTTGTTTAACGTATCTGTATATCCAAGGCGTATTACTCTGTAATCTCCTTGTCCTCCATCAATATGGCAATTAGCACAATTAATATCAAGGTAAGACTTGGCTCTTTGCTCTAGAGAGTTTGAAGCGTCTTTCCAGTCTACCACGGTTATGATACTTTCTGGGAGGGCGTCTTCAAGATATCCAAAATCAATTAGTTTTTGTAATTGATTGCTTGGGCCATCATCGTAGGTTAGAAAAGAGTTAATGTTTTGCGGCTTTATACCAAGAGGCACTGTCTCAAAGTCATTGGTATGGCAGATAACGCATTGTTGTTTTGCGGGAATTCTGTAGTTAACAAACTTTTGCTGTCCATCTTGTAACCAGTTAACTTCTGTGTAACCTCCGTCTTCTGTGGTTTCCAAAAAAGCTTCTGTTTGGGCATCGTTCCAAACATATTCAGCAAAGTCCCAACCATCTTGGGTTTTTACCATTACTCTGGTTTCAATAATTCTGGTTGTGTTTGTTGGCAGTACATTGTTGTAATAAAACATTTTCACAAGCGCACTACCCGTCGGAAAATCTAACGATTTGTTGTTTTGGTCAAAACTTGCCGTTTCACCCACAGGCACCCAAACAAATCTTTCTTTAACAGCATAGTCTGTAAATAATGAACTTATAGGCTCATAAGGAAGCACTCCATACGCTGGCTGTATTGCATTTAGCGCTCCATTAAAAAAATTGTATTCAGAAAGGGTATCGTAAGGGAATTTATCTAAATCTAGGGTAACGCTTGTGTCTTGAAAAACAATAATAGAAATAGTTTCTGTTTTGCAATTGGTTCCGTCTTGAAGGCAAATGGTATACTGCAAGGTGTCTGTGCCAACAAAATTTACAGCTGGATCATATTCTAAAACATCATCGCTAGTGTCTTGCGGGGTGTTACTGTTGTTTATTGTTACATCACCATTGCTTGGGGATGTGACAGATAGCAGCCCGGTTGCAGGAATATTTGTATCGTTAGCGAAAATGTCAATGCTAATTGTTTGCAGTGTTGATACTTGTACAAAATCTTCTTGTGTTTGTATCTCTAGAGGAACAAAAACATCTGTATCATCATCTGAACCACACGAGGTGATTAGCAGCATTGCAAATAACAGATATAAAACTTTGTGCATTTCTTAAAAATTATTTCATCTAAAAAAGTCTAAAAATAGGGCTTTAAATTCAATATTATTAGCAATGTATAAAGTTATGTCTGTTTATCCATCAGTGAATGAGACAATTATTATAAATTTAACATTTACAAGGCAACTCTTTTTTTTAAGACCAAAACAAGCCTGCAAACTAATTATTAGAGTTACACAAGCTGATGCGCTACCAAGTACTCTGCAATTTGAATAGCATTTGTGGCGGCTCCTTTTCTTAAATTATCACATACAATCCACATATTGAGTGTGTTTTGCTGTGAAAGATCTCTACGCAGCCTACCTACAAAAACTTCATCCTTATCGTGAGCTAAAATAGGCATTGGATAGGTGTTAGTATCAGGATTGTCTTGAAGTGTAACCCCAGGAGTTTTTTGAAGAGTGTTTCTCACTTGATCTAGGGTGAAATCATTTAAAAAGGCAACATTTACAGCCTCGCTATGGCCCCCAGAGGTAGGCACCCTCACGGCTGTGGCGGTGATAGAAAAACTACGATCGTTTAATATTTTTTGAGGCTCAAGGGCCAATTTCATTTCCTCTTTTGTGTACCCATTGTCTTGAAAAACATCACAATGAGGGATTACATTTCTATGAATTTGATGCGGATAGACCATCTGGGCAGCAACATCCTTTTCTTCATCCTCCATTTGTTTTACTGCATTTGCACCTGTTCCAGAGACAGATTGGTAGGTGGATACCACCACCCGTTTTATCTTGTATTTTTTGTGCAATGGAGCCAAGGCCATAACCAGTTGTATGGTAGAGCAATTTGGGTTGGCTATAATTTTATCTTCTTTGGTGAGCGTTTGTGCATTGATTTCTGGAACAATCAATTTTTTGTTTGGATCCATACGCCAAACAGATGAGTTGTCTATAACGGTTGTGCCAACGTGCGCAAATTTAGGAGCCCACTCCAATGAAGTTTCACCCCCAGCAGAGAATATAGCAATAGCAGGTTTGGCCTTCACGGCATCTTCAATAGCGATTATTTTAAGGGCTTTATTTTTAAATAAAAGTTGTTTGCCTACAGATTTTTTTGAGGCTACAAGTAGCAGTTCTGTGACAGGAAAGTTTCGCTCTTCAAGAAGTTTCAGCATCACCGTGCCAACCATTCCTGAGGCACCTATAACAGCTATTTTCATAGGAATATTTTTTTTTAAAGGTACACTATTGTTTAAAAATTTTAAAGTCTTTAAATTAAAAAAACCGCAGGTTAAAACACCTTATGATCTTGTGATAACTCGCCTCACACGCTGAGAGATTGCCGTAAGAATTTC
>JABHYI010000147.1 GCA_018656255.1 Bacteroidota bacterium | reverse complement strand
TTTAATACCTCTTGGGGTGGTCTTCCTATTACTGCTTTGCCGTTTTTTATAGCGATAGGACGCTCAATGAGTTTTGGGTTGTTAACCATAGCAGTGATAAGCTCATCTTCTGTGAGTGTTTTGCTCTTGTAGTTTTCTTTCCAGATAGTCTCATTTTTTCTGACAAGGTCTATGGCAGAAACTCCTAATTGTTGAAGTATTTTTTTTAAGGCATCTTCACTAAGAGGATTTTTTAGGTACAATACAATCTCAACAGGCTCATTTGCCTGCTGTAATACTTGTAATGCTTGTCTTGATTTGCTGCAACGTGGGTTATGATATAGCGTAGTCATGGTTTTGTTTTATTTTAAACGTTGCATATCTTCTCTGTAGTCATACTGCAAATCTTCATGCAAGGCTTCAATTTTCTTATCAATAAGCTGTATTTGCCTATCATATAAGTTGTGTAGTGTTATGTTTCTTGTAATTGAGGGCTTAAAAGTGATAAGGCGCTCACAAAAATGAAGTAAAATAGCAACCTCTGTTTCTTTGTCATTTGAATACCGAATGTATTTCTTTACATTTTTTAATATTTTACGCACACTTTTTTTAAGGTAGTAAAAGTTGGTATTTGTAATGCTGTTAAACTCATCATCAATGGTTTCTTTGATATGTGTGATGTACCCTTGCTCATCATCTGCCTCAAATAATAAATAGGTGAGTAGCTCTTTGTTTTCTTTTTTAAAACGTCCCAATCGCAAACACAGCTCTTCTATATCTTGAGAAGAACGAAGTTTTAATTCTTTTTTTATTTGTGCTAAGCTGGCGGCTTTCAATAGATGTGTTTTAAACAAATATATAACAAGCCAAGGAGTTATACAGAAATACTATTTTAAAAAAAGAAATTATTTTTTTGTTTTTCTAACCATGCATGGTTTGCTGCTTACCATAGTTTTTTATGATCTCTCCTTCAAAATCTATGAGGTCTTGCCATCTTTTCTCCACATCAATTCCCTGACCATATTTTCTAGCAAACCCCAAAAAAGTGGTGTAGTGGCCAGCCTCGCTTATCATGAGTTCTCTATAAAATGCAGAGAGCTTTTCATCCTTGATGCGCTCGCTTAGAAGTTTAAATCGCTCACAGCTGCGAGCCTCAATCATTGCAGAGAATAAAAGTCTATCTACCATGGCCTGTTGCCTGCTGCCTCCATTACAGGTAAATTGAAATAATTGATTGACATAATGGTCTTTACGTTCTCTCCCTAGTTTGTACCCTCTTTCTTTGATGATGTTGTGTACCATCTCAAAATGTTCTAATTCTTCTTGGGCTAGTTTTAATAAATCTGTAACTAAATCTTCCAGATGGCTGTTTAGCGTGATAATGGTTATGGCGTTGGTAGCAGCCTTTTGCTCGCACCAAGCATGATCTGTTAGTATTTCTTCAAGATTGCTCTCTGCGATAGTCACCCATCTTGGATCTGTAGCAAGTTTAAGATTAAGCATAGTATATATTATTTTAAATTTCGTAATCCTTCATACACCACAATGCTTACGGCATTTGCCAAATTCAAGCTTCTTATGTGCTCGCTGTATAAAGGTATTTTGTATAGTTGTGTTGGGTAGTTTTTTAAAATTTCTGAAGAAAGCCCAACAGATTCTTTCCCGAAGATTAAAAACAAATCATCCTCAAAGGGGATTTCTAAATAATTTTTGGTAGCGTTACTAGATAAAAAAGCCATTTTTTTTGTGCCGTGCTGCTCAAAAAAATCTTCTACACTCTCATATATAGTGCATTTTATGTGTTTCCAGTAGTCTAGCCCTGCACGTTTTAACCTGCTGTCACTAAGCTCAAAACCAAAGGGTTTTACTAGATGTAGATGCGATGCAGTACCAAGGCTAATTCTGCCAATGTTTCCTGTGTTGTTTGGTATTTCTGGTTCTATAAGAACGATGTTATAAGGCATATAGCTGTATACTTATTTTGCTTTTTTTACTTTCTTGAGTACCAAAAAGTTTTGCGGGTTAATACCTAGTCCTGTGATTTTCTTTGACACAAACCGAACAGCAATATCATAGTACAAGGGCACGATGGGCGCCTGAGAAATAATAATACTATCCATTTGTGTGTATAAGAGCTTACGCTTGCTGATTTGCGAAATTTTCTGAGCCTCCACATACAGGCTATCAAAAACTACATTTTTAAAATGTGTGTAATTAGGGCCGTTGGGAGTAAAGTTAGGGCTGTAAAATAATGACAAATAGTTTTCTGCATCTGGATAGTCTGCTACCCAACTGGCTCTAAATATATCAAGCTCGCCGCTGCTTTTAAGTTGCCTTAATGTAGCAGGGGGCATTACATCTATTTTAATTGAGATTCCTAGCTTTTCTAACTCTCGTTGTATGTATTCACAAAGATCAAGGTATTGGCTGTTGGTGCCAATAGTAACCTGAATACTAGTGGCTCCTGTTGTTTGTTTGTAGGTATTAATAAGCGCTCTTGCTTTTTCTGGATTATAGCTATATCCCTGGATTGAATCAAACCCAGCTAATCCTTTGGGTATAAAACCATGCGTAGCGGCAATACCCATACCGTTGCGTAAATAGGTTACCATTTTTTTTCTATCAAAGCCATAATTAATAGCCTGCCGAATAAGGGGAGAGGCTATCTCCTTCGTTGTAGAGCCCATGAAAAACCCAAGATACTCTGTGTTTAAATACGGTGTGGTGATGAGCTGTACTCTGTCTTTGTATTTGGGTTGTAATGTTCCTTTGGTGGTAATAATCTCATCTTTATAAGAGTTGTCCAGCCCAGTCATAAAATCAATGTTTCCTTGGGCAAACTGTAAAAACTCACTCTGTTTGTCTGGAAGAAATGTAATGGCCACTGCCTCAAGATATGGAAGCCTGTTGCCCTGCGTATCTTTCTCAAAATACATAGGGTTTTTCCGTAACACAAGTTTTACGTTTTCTTCCCAGAATTTAAACCTAAAAGGGCCGGTACCCACAGGGTTGCTTCTAAAATCATTTCCATAAAAGGCAATCGCTTCTTTTGGCACAACAGAGCAATACCGCATAGATAAAAGCCCTAGAAAGGCAGGAAAGGGTTTGTTGAGTTGTATAACCAAGGTAGAGTCGTTGGCTGCGTGATATCTTTGTACAGCGTTAAACACCCAGCTCCCGGGAGAGGCTAACTCTGGTGATAACAGCCTGTCAAAACTGTACACAAAATCTTGTGCAACAACACTTCTTGTGCTATCTTTTTTAAAGACCTTGTTTTTATG
>JABHYI010000057.1 GCA_018656255.1 Bacteroidota bacterium | reverse complement strand
GGTGTTTTAATTCAATAGTATGTATTTAGAAATAGTAAGTCCAGAGGCTTCATTAGTAGCCGGAGAAATAGAAAGCATTACCCTTCCAGGAATGGATGGTGAGTTCCAGATGATGAATAATCACGCGGCTATTGTATCTCTTTTGAGTGAAGGAAAAGTGAAATTTGCTGGAAGCCCTACTATTGCTCCAGGATATGAAAATAAATTCACCCAGCAAGATGGTAAATGGGTGCTTGAAATTTCTGGTGGTACAGTTGAAATGAACAACAATAAAGTGATTGTACTTGCAGATTAAGTAGGGAACATATCTTTTTAAAAGTCCCAATTTCAATTCATGAAATTGGGACTTTTTTGTTTTATTAAAACAATTTTAAATCAACTTGTTTTCTTTACAAAAGAAGCCCTTTAATTTCTGTGATTTGTGAAGAGCTTCTGTATCTTTGAGGGATGTTGCCCAAAAAACTACAAGATAAAATAGATGCAAGAGCCAGAGATAGCTCCCTTAGGTCTTTGGGTTTCCGGCAAGATTTGATAGACTTTTCTAGCAATGACTACCTTGGCTTTAGCCGCTCAAAAGAAATTTATAATAAGGCCTGTAGTATTTTAAAACAACACAACTACCAGGCAAATGGTGCAACAGGCTCTAGACTTTTAACGGCAAACCACCCTCTTTACCTTGACACAGAAAAACAAATAGCCACCTTTCATAAAACCCCATCTGCCCTTATTTTTAATAGTGGCTATGATGCAAATATTGGGTTTTTTTCAAGTGTGCCCCAAAGGGGTGATGTGATTCTCTATGACGCGCTGTGCCACGCATCTATAAGAGACGGTATTGCCATGAGTCATGCCAAAGGATATAAGTTTACCCACAACAATTTGCAGGGGTTAGAGGCTCTTTTAGAGGCTCAAAATACTTCCAGTAAAACCGGCCCAGAAATTTATGTTGTTACAGAGGCTGTGTTTTCTATGGATGGAGACAGGCCAGCGCTAAAGGAGGTAGCTAACCTGTGTAAAAAATACAGCGCCTATTTAATTGTAGACCAGGCGCACGCCACTGGCGTTATTGGCCCCAAGGGTAAAGGCCTTGTACAAGAATTAGCCCTGGAGGATTTGGTATTTGCACGCATTGTTACCTTTGGTAAAGCACTGGGTTGTCACGGCGCGGCTGTTCTAGGAAGCTGTGAGTTAAAAAGCTATTTAATAAATTTTGCACGAAGTTTTATCTACACAACAGCATTACCTCCACACACACTTGCTACCATAGGGGCAGCATACAGAGAGCTAGAGCATAACAGCGATGCTATAAAAAAATTACAAGACAATATTTCAACATTGCAAAAGTGTATCCTAGATGCGCAATTAACCCCTCACTTTATACCAAGTCAATCTGCCATACATTGCTGTGTTATAAAAGGCAATAAGGCTACCAAAGATGTTGCAGCCCTACTGCAGCAAAACAAGTTTGATGTCAAGGCTATTTTGTCTCCAACAGTTCCCAAAGGGCAAGAACGCCTGCGTATTTGTTTGCATAGCTATAATAAAAAAGAAGATATAAAAGCCTTAGTTGCGCTTCTCAAAGAATGTCTAACTCCATAAAAATGCATTGCCAGCTTGCCATTGTTTTTAAATTAAAATAAGCAGTTTGTTCTATATATTTACACCATGAAAAATCAAACCTATTTCATCACAGGTATCTCTACAGAGGTTGGTAAAACAATAGTTTCTGCCATTGTAACCCAAGCCTTGCAGGCAGATTACTGGAAGCCAGTGCAAGCTGGAGAATTGGAACATAGTGACACCCATAAAGTGCAACAATTAGTCTCCAATACTAAAACAAAATTTCATGCCTCTTCGTTTAACCTAGAAACACCTATGAGTCCGCATGCAGCCGCAAAGATTGAGGGTGTTCATCTTTTAGTAAAAAAAATAAAGCGGCCCAAAAGCCAAAATAATTTGGTTATTGAAGGCGCGGGTGGTCTTCTGGTTCCCTTAAACGATACACAAACCGTTATAGATTTAATACTCCCCTTGGATAAAGTGATTGTGGTATCACGGCATTACCTTGGTAGTATTAACCATACTCTACTAACCATCGAGGCGTTAAAATCAAGAGGGATTCCTGTATTTGGCATTATTTTTAGTGGAGCCAAGCATCCGTCAACAGAGCGTATTATTGCAAAAATGAGTGGCGTTGCTGTTTTAGGACGCATAGACCAAGAGCCATATTTTGATAAAAATGTAGTAAAACAATATGCCGAAGATTTAAGAGCAGTGCTTTAAAACACTATGCCTATAACAATTACTGCTTAAGATAAATTAGAGGGTCTAATATCCAAGACGCATCCATCAATCCAGTGCTTCAAAAAGTGTAACTTTGTACAATGAAATTAACCCAACGCGATCATGCCCATATTTGGCATCCTTTAACCCAGCACCAAACTGCTAAGGCTCCCGTTGGTATTGTAAAAGCATCAGG
>JABHYI010000139.1 GCA_018656255.1 Bacteroidota bacterium | reverse complement strand
TCTGGAGGTCAAAAGCAACGTGTTGCAATTGCCAGGGCATTAGCCAGTGACCCTAAAGTGCTCTTGGCAGATGAGCCAACTGGAGCTTTAGACACACAAACCTCTTGTGAGGTGATGGAGCTTATCCAGCAAATAAACGATGAGGGTAAAACCATACTTTTGGTTACCCATGAAGATGATATTGCACACATGACCAAACGTATAGTCAAACTAAAAGATGGTCTAATAATAGATGATACGCAAGTAACTCAAGTTAGAGCGTTTGATGCTCTTGGTAAAGCACAACAAAATGTTTGATATAGAGCGTTGGCAAGAAATATTTGAGGCTATAGGTAAAAATAAACTCCGTACTTTTTTAACGGGGCTATCTGTTGCATCTGGTATTTTTATTTTAGTTATCCTTTTGGGATTTAGTAGTGGGATACAAAATGGGGTTAAGACTCAATTTGAGCAAGATGCTGTAAACCGTGTTTCTGTTAGTACCCGAGTAACAACTAAAGAATATAAAGGGTTGAATCCTGGACGTAGAATTCAACTCCATAATGATGATTTTTCTCAGATCAATAACACCTATGATGACCAGCTTGAATACAAAACGGCCCTTTATAGTACATGGTCTAGTCAAGTTACCTATGGTTCAGAGACGGGAAGTTACAGGCTAGAGGGCGCCAATCCAGATCAACAATTTATAGAAAACGCCAGTTTAGTTTCTGGGCGTTTTTTAAGTCAAGATGATATGGATGAAACCCGTAAAGTAGCTGTTATTGGTAATATCATTAAACAAGATCTATTTAAAGAGAAAAACCCCATTGGTGAGATAATTTCCATATTTGGAGTTAATTTTAAAGTAATTGGTGTGTATACAGATCCGGGTGGTGCTTGGGAAGAAAGACGCGTTTTTGTACCCCTCCCAACTGCTCAAATTGCTTTTAATGGGGGTGACAGGGTTAGATATCTTGCTTATACCGTAAAGATGCATGATGATTTTGATCAGGCCGTAGCCCTTAGTACTGCTCTGTCACAAAACATAAAACAGGACCTTCAATCAAAATATATTATAGCTCCCGATGATAGAGGCGCTGTACGAATAGATAATACCTTAGAAGAGGCAAGAAAAATATACAGTCTTATAGATATCATACGCAATGTGTTCTGGTTTATAGGTATTGGAACCATTATTGCAGGTGTTGTAGGGGTTAGTAATATCATGCTTATAATCGTCAAAGAGCGCACTAAAGAAATAGGAATACGCAAGGCTATTGGCGCTTTGCCAAGTTCTATTATTGGACTTATTTTGCAAGAGTCTATCTTTATAACCTCCATTGCTGGATTTATAGGCCTTTTTTTGGGAGTAGGTTTATTGCAAATAATAAGCCCTATGATAGATAATGATTTTATTAAATCTCCACAGGTAGATTTTAACACAGCTATTACTACGGTATTTATTTTGATTTTTTCAGGTGCCCTTGCAGGCTATTTTCCTGCAAGAAGAGCTGCCAATATCAAACCTGTAGATGCCCTACGTGATGAGTAGTTTTTTAAATTAAAAATAGAAAAAAATAGAATGTTTAATAAAGATCGCTGGAACGAAATACTTGAGGCACTCAATGCCAATAGATTTAGAACAATGCTCACCGCATTTGGTGTGTTTTGGGGTATTTTTATTTTGGTTTTATTACTCGCTTTAGTTACAGGTTTAAGAAATGGAGTGAGTAAAGATTTTGGAGATTTTGCCACCAATTCTATGTTTGTATGGGGACAATCAACCTCCAAACCCTATAAAGGATTACCAAAGGGTAGACGTGTGCAATTTAAAATGATTGATGGTGAGATTTTGAAAGAAAAAATACCAGAATTAAAAATTGTATCTCCAAGAAATCAATTGGGCGGTTACCAGGGCACTAACAATGTAACAAGAAAAGAAAAAACAGGCGCCTTTAAAGTATGTGGTGATTATCCTGAGTTTATATTGCAGCAGCCCATGGATATACTTGCGGGGCGATTTATAAGTTATTCAGATATCAACGATAAGCGCAAAGCTGTGGTTATAGGTAAAGGAGTTGTTGAGAGTTTGTTTGACATTGGGGAAGACCCAATTGGAGATTACATAAAAATTAATGGTGTAAACTTTTTGGTAGTTGGAACTTTTAAAGCGCCAAGCACTGGGGGAGATAACGAAGAGCTTGCAAACACTGTATACGTGCCTTTTACTACCTTTAACCAGGTGTTTAATAATGCAGATAATGTGAGGTATTTTGCAATTACGGCACAAGATAACGTGAGTATAACTACTCTAAAACCAAGAGTGTTAGAGATTTTTCGACAGCAGCGTACCATACATCCAGATGATCAAAGAGCTATAGGAAATCGTGACCTAGCAGAATCTTTCGAGAAAATTACAGGCCTGTTTGATATTTTAAAATTTGTAGGCTTTTTTGTAGGCGCCTTGGTATTGTTGTCTGGGGTTATTGGTATTAGTAATATTATGTTGATTGTAGTAAAAGAACGCACCAAAGAAATTGGAGTGCGTCGCGCTTTGGGTGCAACGCCCTGGGATATTAGAGCACAGGTGTTGCAAGAATCATTAGTGCTAACCATACTCTCCGGAATGGTAGGAGTCGCATTCTCTGCCGGAGGTATTTGGATAATGAATTATGTCTTGTCACTCAGTGGTCCTGTAGATAACTTTGCCAACCCATCTGTCAATATTCAGGTTATTGCAGTGGCGTTATTTATTTTAATTGTTTCGGGTCTTTTGGCGGGTTTAATACCTGCTACAAGAGCCACACAAATGAAACCCGTTGATGCGCTAAGAGTAGATTAAAACACTGTGAGATCGAATTATTTCACAAATTATATAAAACGTTTAACTAAAAAACAACCTTAATTTAAGGCTATAGAAATGAAAAGAACAGGAACAATCATCACATTACTGGTTATAGTAATAGCATTTTCTGCAGGTATTTGGTATATCTATTCAAAAGATAAAACAAACCCTGTGGTGTTTCAAACAGAAACAGCAAGTATAAAGACCATTGTCAAAAAGACGGTAGCTACAGGTAATATTGTGCCAAAAGAAGAGGTGTTAATCAAGCCTAATATTTCTGGAATTATACATGAGATATTTGTTGTAGCCGGAGATGTTGTTCTTGCCGGAGATTTAATTGCTAAGGTAAAAGTAGTACCTAATATTAACTCTCTAAACAGTGCTAAAAACAATATAAATAGTGCAAAAACTCAGGTTGAAACAGCACGATTGGCTCTAGAGAGTCAAAAAAGCATATACTTGCGTCAAAAAGAGTTGTTCGATAAAGCAGTGGTTTCTGCCAATGAATTTGATCAAGCGCTTCTAAGTTATAACCAAGCCCAGCAACGTTACAATCAAGAAAATGTATTACTTACCGCGGCCCAACAAACCTTTGATATTGTAAAGACAGGAACAGCAAAAGGATTAGGTGCTGCTGCCAATACAGAAATAAGAGCTACGGTCTCTGGTATGATTTTAGATATTCCGGTAAAGGTTGGTAATCAGGTCATAGAATCAAACAACTTTAATGACGGTACTACTATTGCTACTATTGCCGATGTAGAGAAAATGATTTTTGAAGGAAAGGTAGATGAGAGTGAGGTTGGAAAAATAACAGAAAACTTACCTTTAGAGATTACTGTAGGTGCTATTGAAAATAAAAAGTTTAACGCAGTTTTAGATTTTATTGCACCAAAAGGAGTAAGTGAAAATGGAGCGATACAATTTGAAATAAAAGGAACCCTTAACAATCAAGATGCTACTTTTATTAGAGCAGGGCTAAGTGCTAATGCATCTATTATTCTTGCAAAGGCAGAAAATGTATTAAGCATTAAAGAGGCATTGGTACAATATGATCCAAAAACAAAAAAGCCTTTTGTAGAGATTGCAACTGGTGCTCAAGAATTTCAGCGCAAAGAAATTAACCTTGGTGTGAGTGATGGCTTACATGTAGAGGTACTTGAGGGGGTAACCCAACAAGACAATATTAAGGTTTGGAATCAATTAAAACCTGCTGGAGCTGGGAAATCTTGGTAGAAATTAATGTATTATTTTAACAAATAGTGTAACAATTTAAGCAAGCTAAAGACTTACACAACAACTATAATCAACGTATGAAAAAGTTAGGAATTTTATTTTTTGTCTTAACCATATCAACTGCGGCAAATGCCCAGGTAAAGAAATGGACTCTATCAGAGTGTGTACAATACGCCTTAGACAACAACATATCGGTAAAGCAAAGTGAATTAGACTTAGCAGCCACAGATATTGAAAAAATGTCTGCAACAGGTGCGTTTTTACCTTCATTAAATTTTAGCACCAATACCTCAGAGAATACGGGGTTGAGTTTTAACCCGCTTACTAACAATGCTCAAACCACAACATTTTTGTCTGTAAATGGATCTGTAAATGTTGGATATACCCTTTTTGATGGTTTAAGAAATTACAGAAGAGTACAACGTGCAGCATTATCTCAACTCTCTAGCCAGTATAGATTAGCAAAGATGAAAGATGATATTTCTTTATTTGTTGCAAATGGATACTTACAAGTGCTACTAAACAAAGCAAATGTAGCGGCAGTTGTTGCCCAAAACCAAGTAACCAAACAGCAGATAGAGCGTACCAAAAAACTTATAGATGCTGGCGTGTTACCAAGAGGTGACTTATTAGATATTGACGCAACAGACGCCTCCGAGCAGCAGCGTATTGCAGTGGCAGAAAACGCAGTTAGAATTTCTTTAATTGGTTTGGCGCAATTACTACTTATAAAGGATTATGAAAACTTCGATATTGTAGATGAAGACTATCAAGTTGTAAACAATGCCGTAGCATTAAAAACCGTAGATGAGATTATAGAGGGTGCAAAACAATCGCGTTCTGAGGTTAAAATTGCCGAGCAAAATGTAACTATTTCAGAGAAAGATTTGCAAATAGCAAAAGGTGCACGCATGCCTACCCTAAGTGCATTTTTTGGATATAACTCAAGGTATACCAATGCAGGGTCTTTTACTCAAGAACTAGATCCAGATAATCCTTTTATTACCCAAGAAATTGGTGTTGTTGAGCAAACGGGACAATCTGTAGTCGGGCAATTTCCAAACACTATTAACAGAGAAGTACAGCCAGATGCTTTTATAGATCAGGCTTATGAGAATGATGGTATTAGCTATGGGGTTCAATTAAGTATCCCTGTTTTTAACGCGTTCTCTGTAAGGGCAAATGTAAGACGAAGTAAAATTTCTTTGGAAAGAAGTAAGCTTCAATTACAGCAAGCAGCCTTAGATTTAGAATCAAATGTGTATCAGGCATATGTTGATGCCAATGGTTCTAGAAAAGCCTACCAGGCAGCTCAAAAATCTGTAGCATCTCAAGAATTAGCTTATCAATATGCAAAAGACAGGTATGACGCAGGGGCAACAAATGCTTTTGATTTTAGTCAATCCAAGCTCCGTTATGACAATGCACAGGTAGAGTTAAATAGAAGTAAGTACGATTATATTTTTAAAATCAAGGTGTTGGAGTTATATTTCGGTATTCCAGCAACCGAGTTAAAATTTTAATATGAAGAAGAAAACACTTTTTTGGATTTTAGGTATTGTTATAGTGACTTTAGTTGTTCTTGTTGGCGGTAAAAAAGCAGGAATGTTTGGTAAAACCAAAAGGGGCAAAGAGGTCGAAATAGCAAAAATAACCCCTATAGACATTATCGAAACAGTTGCTGCTACAGGAAAAATACAGCCAGAGGTAGAAGTTGCACTTTCTTCTGAGGTTTCTGGAGAAATTATCTCACTTCCAATAAAAGAAGGACAGGAGATTAAAAAAGGAGAATTACTTGTAAAGATCAATCCAGATTTAATACAAGCAGCGGTAAGTCAAAGCCAGGCTGGACTTCAAAACATAAAAGCACAATTAGCTCAAGCCGAGGCCTCAGCAAGAAATGCCAAGGCAAACTATCAAAGAAACAAGACACTATTTGATAAAGGTGTAATATCAAAATTAGACTGGGACCGCTCAATTGCAGAGTATGAAGGTGCACAGGCCAATGTAGAGTCTGCATTTTATAGTGTAAAGAGCGCAGCGGCAAGTTTAAAGCAATCTCGTGACAATTTATCACGTACTGCAATATATGCCCCTATGTCTGGTACTATTTCAAGACTGGCCGTTGAGCTGGGTGAGCGTGTGGTAGGAACCGCACAGATGGCAGGAACAGAAATTGTACGTGTTGCAGATTTAACGAACATGGAAGTTGAGGTAGATGTAAATGAAAATGACATTGTAAAAGTGAATGTTGGAGATAAAACCATTGTGGAGGTAGATGCCTATTTAAAAAGAGAATTTAGAGGTGAGGTTACAGAGATTGCAAACTCAGCCCTTACAGCCCTATCTGCAGATCAGGTCACAAACTTTAAGGTAAAGGTTCGTATTTTGCCTGAGTCATATTCAGACCTAACTCAGGGCAAGCCAGAGAGGTATTCTCCATTTCGTCCAGGGATGACAGCTACGGTAGATATTATCACTACGAAGAGAACTCAAATTATTGGTGTGCCAATTAGTGCTGTAGTTATAAAAACGGATACTACATGTACCAAAGAAAAAATAAATAAAAAGAAGATCACCTCTGAAAAACAAGAAAAGTTTGAAGTTGTTTTTGTAAAAAACGGAGAAAAAGCGGCCCTTAGAGTTATTAAAACTGGTATCCAAGATGATAGTAACATTGAGGTTTTGTCTGGACTAATTGCTGGAGATGAAGTAATTACTGGGCCTTACAATACCGTTACAAAATCATTAAAGTGCGATGACTTAATAGATCTTAAACAAGAGGAAGAACAAGAGGACTAATGGCAACAATACTTTGCATAGAAACGGCCACTAAAAATTGTTCTGTAGCGCTTTGTGTAAACGGTAATGTTATTGCTTTAGAGCAAGATAATCCTAACAATGAACCTGACAAAGGTTTTTCTCACGCAGAAAAATTACAAGCTTACATCACTCAGGTATTAACCCAAGGCAATATTTCAAAAAGTGATTTGGACGCCATTGCCGTGAGCAAGGGTCCTGGATCTTACACGGGCCTTAGAATTGGTGTTTCTACCGCAAAAGGGCTTTGTTACGCACTAGATATTCCTTTAATTGCCATTTCAACACTAAGCTCATTGGCAAGACAGGTTACCGGCTCATTGGTAGTACCTATGTTGGACGCAAGAAGAATGGAAGTTTACAGTGCTGTTTTTTCTTCTGAGATGGAACAAATTAGAGAGATACAGGCCCAAATTATAACTCAAGATTCTTTTAAAACCTACCTTGATAGGGGCCAGGTAACCTTTATTGGTGATGGGGTAGAGAAATTTGAAGCGGTATGTACCCACCCAAATGCTGTTTTTATTAAAAATGCATTGCCATCTGCCTCTCAAATGGCTGAGGTTGCAGCTCATAAGCTCAGTGCAAATCAGACCCAAGATGTTGCTTATTTTGAACCCTACTACCTGAAAGATTTTATTTCTCTATAACCGGCCACTAGCTTTGTTTGGTTTTGTAAATTTTCATTTTAAATGTCATGGGCTGTAGTTCAAAAAATCAACTCATTTATACGTATTTTTAACCCGTGGATACAAAAACATTTGATGTTATAGTAATTGGTGGTGGTGCGGCAGGTTTTTTTGCTGCAATTAACCTTAAAACAAAGGCTCCAAAGCTTAAAGTTGCTATTTTAGAGAGAGGAAGCCAAGTGCTTACGAAGGTTAAAATTTCTGGAGGTGGTAGATGTAATGTTACCCATGGTGAGTTTATACCCAGTGAGCTTTCCAAAAATTACCCAAGAGGAGAAAAAGAATTGTTGGGCCCTTTTCATACCTTTATGACAGGAGATACCTTGGCTTGGTTTGAGCACAGAGGTGTTAATATCAAGATGGAAGAAGATGGAAGAATGTTTCCTGCCTCAAATACCTCACAAACTATTATAGATTGTTTTTTAAAGGAAATTTCTACCCTTGGGATTCCTCTTTTAAAAGAGCATCCTGTCAAAGAGATTCATAAACTAGATAACTCTTGGAGTATTACAACAACCAAGGAAACATTCTTAGCCCAAAAGATTGTTATTGCTACAGGATCTAATCCAAAAATATGGAATATTTTAAGCGCCCTAAAACATACTATTGTTGCTCCAGTTGCATCTTTATTTACCTTCAATATTAAAGATCAAAGAATTTTAGACCTTCCAGGTGTTTCTACGCAGGTTAGTGTTAAAGTAATGGGTCAAAAAGGTAAGGTTGTTTTACAAAGCGAGGGTCCTTTGCTTATAACGCACTGGGGGATGAGTGGCCCTGCTATTTTAAAGCTTTCTGCTTGGGGCGCGAGGATTCTAGAAACTTTAGACTATAGATTTACTATTGTTGTTAATTGGTTGATGTATAAAAGCCACCAAGAAGTGTTGGAAGATTTGTTGCAACTTAAATTAAAAAATCCAAAGCAAACCATAGCAAAGTATCCTCAATTTGATGTTCCAAAACGGTTGTGGCAAAGTATTGTAAAAACAAGTGGTATTTCCACCACAGAGATTTGGGCTGATATTTCTAAAAACAAACTTCAAAACCTTGCCCAGCAGCTTACACAATCTTATTTTGAAGTATCTGGTAAAAGCACCTTTAAAGAAGAGTTTGTTACAGCTGGAGGTGTCGCTTTAGAGGAGGTTAACTTTAAAACATTTGAGAGTAAGATACACCCAAATTTATATTTTGCTGGAGAGGTTATTAATGTTGATGCCATCACAGGAGGTTTTAACTTCCAAAATGCTTGGACGAGCGCTTATATCGTCTCAAAGGCAATTTCTCAAGAGTTAAAGCAGTAGACAAACATTCCTATTTTTTTTAGATTTAAAATTCTTTGGCTCATTAGCATATCTTCATTTTTAAAAGAAGGCTATTTGCGTATCTTTACGGTTTAAACCTTTGCCCACTAATTTACGGCCCATATATGACCACTCAAGATTTTATTCCACAGCCTTACACAGAAATTGCCCAAGACGCAAGTGTGTCTTATCAATCACCAAGTAACATAGCTTTGGTGAAATACTGGGGAAAGTACGGCGAGCAACTTCCTCAAAATGCTTCTGTAAGTTTCACACTAAGTAAGTGTAGAACTGAAACTACGTTGCACTATGAAAAAAAGACCAAAGGTGGGTTTGAATTTGAGGTCTATCTTGATGGAGTGAGGGAGGAAGGATTTGAACCTAAAATTCATACATTTTTTAAACGCGTAGCGCAGTACATTCCTTTTATTGATGCATATCGTTTTGTAATTAAAACACAAAACACGTTCCCTCACAGTAGTGGTATTGCTAGTTCTGCAAGTGGAATGAGTGCACTAGCAATGTGTCTTGTAGCCCTAGAGGCTAAACTAAACAAAACCAATACCACATCAATACAAAACAAAGAGTACCAGTTACAAAAAGCATCTTTTCTTGCCCGTTTAGGTTCGGGAAGTGCCGCTAGAAGTATTAATGGCCCTCTAGTTGTTTGGGGTGCGCACCCAAAGATAAAGGGTAGTAGCAACCTTTTTGGGACACCATATCCTTATAAAGTACATGAAAATTTCAGTAAGTATCATGATACTATTTTATTAGTAGATAAAGCAGAGAAGCAGGTAAGTAGTACTGTGGGTCATGATTTGATGCACAACAATCCCTATGCCACTCAGCGTTTTGAAAAAGCAAATAGTAATTTAGAACAACTTGTTTCTATTTTTGAATCGGGTGATTTAGATTCTTTTATTGCCCTTGTAGAGAGTGAAGCGTTGCAGTTACACGCTATGATGATGGCCAGTTCTCCTTACTTTATTTTAATGAAACCAAATACTCTGGAGATTCTTGATTGTATCTGGAACTACAGAAAAACAACAAATAGCAAGGTATGTTTTACATTAGATGCAGGCGCTAATGTACATGTATTATATCCATCCAGCGAAAAAAAGCAAGTGCAACTTTTTATTAAAAACCAGCTTTCTAAGTACTGTAAAGACGGCACTTATATTGATGATGTTGTAGGTATGGGTGCCTCTATAATGTAGTGTTGTTTTATATCTTGTAAACTAACAGCTGTAGTGTGCTTTTGCTTTTGTTTTTAGTATTTTCATAACAATATATTTGCTCTTTTAGAGTATCTTTGTATTTATTATGTACCTTTAATGGTATAATCCAAGTATTTATGAAAGGTCCTCTTTTTTATTCAAAAATATTACTCTTCGGAGAGTATGGTATTATCAAAGACTCAAAAGGACTCTCTATCCCTTACAATTTTTTTAAAGGTGCATTAAAAACAGATGCTCAATTAACAGATCTTACCACAAGTTCTAATGAGAGTTTGAATCACTTTGCTGGGTATTTAAAACAGCTTCAACAAGACACTCCTGAGCTTGTCGCCTTCAATATACAAGCATTACAAAATGATATCAATCAAGGGATGTATTTTGATAGTAGTATTCCTCAGGGATATGGTGTTGGAAGTAGTGGCGCTTTAGTAGCAGCTATTTATGATAAATATGCTACACAAAAAATCACTGTACTTGAAAATCTAACCCGCGAAAAACTATTAGCTTTAAAGAATATATTTGCCGCTATGGAATCTTTCTTTCACGGGAAATCTTCTGGTCTTGACCCATTAAACAGTTATTTAAGCCTGCCTATACTCATAAATAGTACTGAAGATATAGAGAGCGCAAACATACCTTCTCAAACCATAGATGGTAAAGGTGCTGTGTTTTTATTAGATACAGGAATTGTTGGAGAAACAGCTCCAATGGTGCACATCTTTATGGAGAAAATGAAACAAGAAGGTTTCAGAAACATGTTAAAGAATCAATTTGTAAAACATACAGATGCATGTGTGCATGATTTTTTAAAAGGAGATGTAAACTCTCTTTTCTTAAATGTTAAACAACTCTCTAAAGTAGTTTTGGATAATTTTACACCTATGATTCCTAAAGCATTCCAATCTCTTTGGAAAAAAGGAATTGAAACCAATACCTACTACCTAAAATTATGCGGCTCTGGAGGCGGCGGTTATATGTTAGGATTTACCCAAGACATTGACAAAGCACGAACAGCACTTAAGGGACATACATTGGATGTGGTATATAATTTCTAGATAACGCTAAATTCATTTTATCTTTATGTTCAGCAGAAAACAAAAACACATCATGTTAAAGTTTTTCAGCTTGTTCTCTGTTGTAAGGGGGTATAATATTTTGGTTATTATCCTAGCCCAATACCTTACCTCAATATACATTTTGGCACCCAGCCTACCTCTTGGTGATGTTCTTTTTGACCTCAATCTACTGATGTTGGTTTTGTCTTCAGCTGCAGCAATTGCCGCTGGATATATCATCAATAGTTTTTATGACAGTGATAAAGATCTTATCAATAGGCCAACTAAAACAGTTTTGGATAGATTGGTGAGCCAAAACACAAAGCTATCTGGTTATTTTATTCTGAACTGCCTTTCTCTTGTGTTTGCGAGTTATGTCTCTTTTAGAGCAGTGCTATTTTTTTTAGTATACATTTTTGCAATTTGGTTTTACTCTCACAAACTCAAGAAGTTTTTGTTTATAGGAAATGTTACTGCGGCAATTTTAGCGGTCATCCCGTTTTTTGCAGTGTTTATTTATTATCAAAACTTCAACAATGTAATTTTTGTTCATGCAACGTTCCTGTTTTTGCTTATTGCCATGAAAGAGCTTACCAAGGATTTAGAAAACATTAAAGGTGATCTAGCCCAAAATTATAAAACCATTCCTGTTGTTTATGGAGTGGATGTAGCTAAAACAATGCTTACCGCCCTGAGTATTGCCACGTTAATTCCTGCCGTGTTACTGCTTCTGTATTTTTCAATAGGGTACATGAACTATTATTTTTATGGTAGTAGTATAGCCCTGGTGTTTTTTGATGTTTTCCTTTGGAAATCTAGTAAAAGAAGCCACTTTCTTACTTTACATAATATCTTGAAATTAATCATTGTAGCGGGAGTATTTAGTATTGTTTTGATAAATGTACATTTAGTTTTGAGCAGGGTTTTTTAAGCTGCTGTTTTGGGTCTTGATGTAATAAAATTACTAACTTAGTACCATGCAAAAAGAAAATTTACTCAATATAGCCTTATCTCAAATAGCCCCTGTATGGCTAGACAAAGAGGCTACGCTGCAAAAAATATACACTCAAATACAACAGGCAGCAACTACCCAAACAGAGCTTATTGTTTTTGGTGAGGGGTTGTTACCTGGCTATCCATTTTGGCTTGCCTTAGCAGATGGAGCACATTGGAATACCTCTTTGAATAAAGAGCTGTATGCACACTATCTTCGTAATTCTATCACTATAGAAAATGGTGATTTAGATCCTCTATGCGCTTTGGCAAAAAAACACCACATGGCAATCTATCTGGGTATTATAGAGCGCCCATTAGATAGGGGCGGCCATAGTGTTTATGCCTCTTTGGTATATGTTAATCAACAAGGTGAAATTCAATCTGTACACCGTAAATTACAACCCACCTATGATGAGCGTTTGGCTTGGGCCCCCGGAGACGGTAACGGCCTGCAGGTGCACTCACTTAAACAATTTACAGTAGGAGGCCTAAACTGTTGGGAAAACTGGATGCCGTTGCCAAGAGCCGCTTTATATGGTCAAGGCGAGAATTTGCATGTTGCTGTATGGCCAGGGAGTGATCATAACACCAAAGATATTACTAGATTTATAGCAAGAGAGTCTCGCAGCTTTGTGATTTCTGTCTCTGCCTTAATGTCTAAAACTGATTTTCCTTTACACACTCCACATTATTCAAAAATCACAGAAACCTGCCCAGATATTCTTGCAAATGGGGGTAGTTGTATTGCAGGACCAGATGGCGAGTGGATTTTGGAGCCAGACACTCACACAGATGGAAACATTTACCATACCCTTGATTTTAATAAGGTCTACCAAGAACGGCAGAACTTTGATCCTGTTGGGCATTATTCTCGTCCAGATGTAACCAAATTAACTATAAATACAGAGCGGCAATCTACCATTAGCCTTGTTAATTCTAAAGACCAATTATAGCCAAGGGCTATGCCTAATATACCTTATTTTTTAGTACCACTTTTGTTTTTACTATTGAGCAATAAGGAATCAATGTAATTATTAAATTAAAACGTATCTTTGCGCCCAATTTAAAATCACCTGGATTCCAGGAATTTATACCATGAGCAGAAACGATAACAAAGGAAAGGGAGCCAGCAAAGGGCACGGTAAAAACGCGAAGTTTAAAAGCAATGATCGCAATGCAGTGTCTAAGCCAAGGGTTGGAAAATCTAGAGTAGGCTTGGTAAAACCAGAGGTTATTACCCCAAAACCAGCTAAGAAGAAACACGATGTTGTTGATGGTATTCGTTTAAATAAATACATTTCAAACAGTGGTATTTGTTCTCGTAGAGAGGCAGACACCTATATTGCTACTGGTTTGGTTACCGTAAATGGTAAGATTATTAATGAAATGGGCTATAAGGTAAAACTTGAAGATGATGTGCGTTTTGATGGGCGTCGTCTTAATCCAGAACCTATGGCTTATGTGCTTTTAAACAAGCCTAAAGGATTTGCCACCACCACCAGTGATAGCAAGGGTAACACAGTTATGGATTTGGTAGCTAATGCATCTTCTAGCCGCATTACTCCCATTGGTAGATTGGGTAGAAATGCTACTGGCTTACTGTTTTTTACCAATGATGATAAACTCAAAGAAAAACTCAGTAAAAAAGGAATGGAACGATTGTTTCATGTAGAGCTAGATAAAAATCTAAAAGCTGCAGATTTAAAGGAAATTTCTGAAGGAATTCAGATAGGTGGTAAGAAAATTCAGATCGAAGAAATAAGCTACGTTGATAATAAACCTAAAAAGGAAGTAGGTCTAAAAATCAAGCATATGGGTAATAGTGTGATTCGTGAAATTTTCGATCATTTAGGATATAATATTTTGCGTTTAGACTGTGTTACTTTGGCACATTTAACCAAAAAAGACCTTCCAAGAGGACGCTGGAAAACTCTTACTAAAGAAGAATTAGAACTTTTTTCTATGCTCTAAAATCCAGAAAACCACTTCTATAAAGTTATAATACAACTCCCTTTTCAGGGAGTTTTTTAATGAATATTTCCCAAAGCGCGACACCTATAACCACACTATATTCTATGGCAACTAGTGATAGGTTTTCATTAAATCCATTTGCGCCATAGGCGGCATAACTAAAACAAATCATAAAACTCCAAAGCAGCGGAAATTTATATTTGGTAAACACGCTTAGCAATAAAGGTGTTGCTATATACCATGGGTGTACTGTGGTAGCCAATAAAAAGTAAATTGAAACCGCCAATAACATTCCAGTAATCAGTTTTTGCGTGGTATTGTATTTTCTAAATACAGCAAGCAATACAATACAAATAAAAACCACCATTGGCAAAATGAGCCCCACTGTGGCTATGATGTTCCAACCAACAGTTTGAAATCCAATCCAACGTATGATATAGTAAACACTTGCATTAAATTCAAAGTTTTGGAACCATAAACCAATTGTTGCACTAAAATTAGAAATAAAGGTCTTGGAGGCAAAGGGCGCAAAAGTAAATACGATGGTTGCAAGAGTGACCCAGTAAAATTTTTTCATTTTCCAAAATCCTTTTTTAAAGAGCCCATCTGGGGCTAGATATTTATAAAACAGCGGCAGAAAAAGTAATGGTAATAACTTTACAGAAACAGAAACCCCAAGTAATATTGCCGCCAATACCCATCTTTTTTTATCTAGCAAGTACAATGACCAAATAACAAAAAAGAGCATCACTCCCTCAAAGTGCAAATTTCCGGTAAGTTCTATAATGATAAAAGGATTTAAGAAATACCAAAAAATGTTTTTTGTAGGTAGGTTGAGTCTTTCTAATAGTTTTTTTCCGAAATATAATATGCCCAAATCTGCCCCAATGATTATAATACGCAGCACTATTACAGAGCCAAGTACTGATGTTTTTGCAAATAGAGCTGCCAAGGCAAAGCACAGCTGGTTAATTGGCGGGTAGTTGCTATAATGGCTAGCATTTAGACTCCCCATGCCTTGGATAAGTATCTTGGCATTTGAGATAGCCTCTAAAGAAGTTAGCTCAGTAGTTTTAAGCAATCCATTTGCTAGTTGTTCTGGGGTAAATACATAGGGGTTTATTCCTAAAATTAGGAGCCTTCCATCCCAAATAAAGCGATAAAAATCTTGAGAGAGGTTCGGTATACTAGGCAAAAATAAAACCCTTGCTGTTATACCGATAACAGCCCAGATCCAAAAATTAAATTTTGTGTGTTGTATAATTTTCCAGGCTGCGTAAAACAAACCACTGTATAAAAGTAGTAGGTTTAAAAAATCACTCCGTTCTAGAAAATAGGCAAAAAGAAAATACAGTAACATGCTCCCAATACCAGGGATTAGAAACGGCTTGTATGGGGGCAAATGTTTGATCGGTTGTATTAAATTACATCACGCACAGTATTGTCTTTGTGTTAATCTTGCCACTGTGCAATAAATAGGTTTGTATCTCTACCGCCTCCATTGTTTCTATTGGAAGAAAAGGCCAAGTATTTTCCATCATTACTAAAAACAGGAAAGGCATCAAACGTTTGCCCATGAGTTACTCGTTCTAGGTTTTTACCATCAAGATCTATAAGGTATAAGTTAAATGGAAATCCACGCTCTGCTTCATGGTTGCTGCTAAATAATATTTTCTCTCCACTAGGATGAAAAAACGGACTCCAGTTCGCATTTCCTAAATTAGTGAGTTGTTTTAGGTTGCTTCCATCTGCATCACATATATACAGTTCCATGTCAACAGGTTCTACAAGGCCATCTGCTAGTAGGTCTTTGTATTTTTTAATCTCGGCAGGAGTTTTTGGTCGTGAAGATCTAAATATTAATTTGCTGCCATCTGGCGAGAAAAAAGCGCCACCATCATAGCCTAGTTCATTGGTGATTTGTTTTACATCACTACCATCAATATTCATGGTGTAGAGTTCAAGATCTCCACTACGGGTTGAGGTAAATACAATTTTATCGCCCATAGGAGATACTGTGGCCTCTGCGTCATAGCCAGGCTCTGTAGTAAGCTGCGCGGTGATAGTACCTTCTAGATCTGCCACAAAGATGTCAAAGCTGTCATACACAGGCCATACATAGTTCCCGTTTTTTCGTAGTGGGACTTCTGGGCAATTTTCATCAACTAGGTGTGTGCTTCCATACACATAATGTTTGTTGTCTGGCAAGAAATAAGCGCAGGTAGTTCTTCCTTTTCCGGTAGATATCATTGGAGGCCTGGTGTCTTTAAATGTTTGGGCTGCATCCATCAAAAACATTTGATCACATCCTACATCCCAATCTTTAAAATTAGATTGAAAAACCAATTGTTTGTCATCAAAGCTCCAATAGGCTTCTGCGTTATCTCCACCAAAGGTCACCTGGCGGATGTTTTTAAGATGTACCTCCTCTGGGTATATAAGGGTGTCTTGTGTAATAGGATCTAGCACTGTTTCCCGAACACCACCCGTTAGACTTAGCTTTTTGTTAACCGTTGTAGCCGGCTGTGTTGAAACTTCTGTTTTTTCTTGGGTGTTGTTTTTACAAGAAAGTAGAAAACAAAAAATGGCTAGGGTAGTTAGGTATCTCATATTTCAGTAATTTTGTACAAAAATAAGGATATGCGTTTAGTTATAATAGGATTGATGATGCTCTTTGTGGTTTCTTGCAAGCAAACCCCAAATAAAATAGTAACCATGCAAGAAGATGTAGCTGTTTTAGCATCAGATGAAATGGGAGGCAGGCAAACAGGTACTCCTGGAGAGTTGCTCGCTGCAGCATACATTACAGAGCGTTTTTCTGACATTGGATTGACTCCAAAAGGCAGTGAAGGAAACTTTACCCAAACATTTTCCTTTACTCCGAGTGCAAACCCTCATGAGCAGTCAGAATTTACAAACATTCAAGAAGATGGATCTGTTACTGGAACCAATGTTATTGGATATATAAACAACAATGCTGCCACAACCGTAATTATTGGTGCGCACTATGATCATTTAGGGATGGGCGGTGAGGGCTCTCTAGATAGAGAAAAAC
>JABHYI010000102.1 GCA_018656255.1 Bacteroidota bacterium | reverse complement strand
GAAGAACCGTAAAAGGAAGCAATCTTCGCATTCGTGTTAAACTTACCCTAGAAGAGATTGCAAACGGTGTCGAGAAAAAAATAAAAGTTAAACGCAAAAAAGTAGCTGCAGGCACAACATTTAATACCTGTAGTACCTGTAATGGTAGTGGTCAAGTAATGAAGATTCAAAACACTATTTTGGGTCGTATGCAGACATCTGCTACTTGTAGCACTTGTGGTGGTGCAGGACAATCTGTTGCAAAAAAACCTACCAATGCAGATGCACAGGGTATGTTAGCAACAGAAGAGACGGTTTCTATAAAAATACCACCAGGTGTTGTTGATGGTATGCAGTTAAAAGTATCTGGTAAAGGGAATGATGCTCCAGGAAATGGAATCTCTGGAGATTTATTAGTTGCCATTGAAGAAATACCTCATGATAGCCTGCAACGCGAGGGAGATAACTTACATCATGATATGTACATTAGCTTTTCTGAGGCTGCATTGGGTACCTCAAAGGAGATAGATACGGTAACCGGGAGGGTAAGAATACCTATAGAAAGTGGTGTGCAAAGTGGTAAGATTTTACGTTTAAGACGAAAGGGAATTCCTTCAATTAATGGATATGGAACCGGTGATTTGTTGGTACATGTAAACGTTTGGACGCCAAAAACACTTAATAAAGAACAGAAAGAATTTTTTGAAAAAATGACCGAAGATCCTCATTTTCAGCCCAAGCCAGAAGAAGAAGATAAATCTTTTTTTGAAAAAGTAAAAGACATGTTTTCTTAAATTAGTTGCGTATTCATACTAATTAAAGTATATTTGTTTCAGCACTATGATGCTAGTAGTGTTTTTTTTTCTTTTTCATAGCAATTTTTTTTTACCTCTCATGGTTTTCTGTGAGAGGTTTTTTGTTTTATAAGAGTGTAACAAATACCTTAAAAGGAAAACTAATACAAGGTACTGCTGAGCAATCAGATATTAAAAATTAATACCTTTACAACTCATTAATTAGTATATGGAATATTTATTACAAGCCAATTCAGTTTCAAAAAAATATGGTGAATTTACCGCTTTAAACAATGTGTCAATAGCTGTAGAGAGAGGAGCTGTTTTTGGACTTCTAGGGCCAAATGGTGCAGGAAAAACGTCTCTTATACGCATTATCAATCAAATCACGATGCCAGATAGTGGGGCTGTTTTTTTGGATGGAGAGCCATTGCGTCCAGATCATATTCAAAATATAGGATATTTGCCAGAGGAGCGGGGCCTTTATAAGTCAATGAAAGTTGGGGAGCAGTGCGTATACCTAGCCCAGCTAAAGGGTATGTCTGCCTCTCAGGCAAAAAAACGATTGAAATACTGGTTTGAGCGTCTAGAAATTGGAGATTGGTGGGATAAAAAAATCCAGGAGCTAAGTAAAGGGATGGCCCAAAAGGTGCAATTTGTTGTTACGGTACTTCATGAGCCTAAGCTTCTAATATTTGATGAACCCTTTAGTGGTTTTGATCCTATAAATGCAAGTCTTATTAAAGACGAAATTTTAAGACTTCGTGATAATGGTGCTACAGTTATATTCTCTACTCACCGCATGGAATCTGTAGAGCAGATGTGTGATCATATTGCCCTGATACATAAGTCCAACAAAATATTGGACGGAAAATTAATAGATATTAAAAAAAGCTACCGTTCAAACACCTTTGAAGTTGGCCTTATTACAGAAGATAAGCCGCAGGTTATTTCTCAACTCAAAGAAAAATTTGACTTAGAGCCAGCCCATTTTAAAAGTATTAATGATACCTTAAAATACAAAATTAAACTACCACAAAACACTTCTTCTAATGACTTGGTAAGTTATTTAACCTCTAAAGGTGAACTCAATCACTTTGTTGAGGTGATCCCTTCTGCCAATGATATTTTTATTGAAACAATACAAAAAAACTAAGCCCTTATGAACCATCTTTCATTAATCATTAAGCGAGAATACATCAATAAGGTGCGCAATAAGTCTTTCATTATAATGACTTTTTTAAGCCCTTTAATTTTTGTGGGTATTTTTGCCTTGGTTGGATACCTCTCAAGTATCAATAACGCTACTATTCGTGATATTTCAATTGTTGATGAAAGTGGTGTTTTGGCCAAAAACTTTAAAGATACCCAGACAGAGAAATATACTGTTTTAAACAATGTCTCTATAGATGATGCCAAATTATTAGGGGTTGAAGGAACTGTATTTGGAGTGTTGCATATCCCCAAGACTACAACCCTTGAAGGGTTAGCAACCGCTACTACTTTTTACTCTAAAGAGTCTCCCTCGCTCACTATAATGCGAGATATAGAAAATACCATTGAGTCTCAAGTTAATACTGCCAGATTAAAACAGGCCAATATAGATGCAGATAAAATTAATGCATTGCGCATTGAGGTAGATACCAAGCAAGAAACTT
>JABHYI010000222.1 GCA_018656255.1 Bacteroidota bacterium | reverse complement strand
TCCTAAATCTATCATGTACTCATAGCGCTGCATCCAGTCATCAAACATCGCAAATTCTTCTATTAGCTCTTCTTGTATGGCTTTTATGGTCATGGTTATTGTTTGTTTTTAAGGGCCGTGAGCAGTGGCTTTTTTTCTATCCCTGAATACAATGTAAGGGTTCCGTTTGAAATATCAAATGACCCAACATCTTTTAAAACTCTTTGTATAACATACTCATTTTTCATTGCGCCATCACAATACATCTTTGTTGAGGTAAGTTGCCCTATCTTTAAAGAGCTAGCATCTTGAGTGTACTTTCCTGAAAAATCATTGCATCCGGCATTCCCTGATATTTTTTTATCTGCCCTGTTAAATTGCAGCAGGGCTGTTGGAGAAATGTTCTCTCCATTGATAGTAACTACATTAAAAAACCCAGACAATGGCGCAACTGGTGTTTCTGCAACTATTTTTTTTGTTTGATTGCAGGCACATAATAAAAGGCAAAGAGCGATGCTAGTTAAGATTATTTTTTTCATAACAGATTTATTTATGATAGCATCATTTTAGCTTTCTCAACAGCAGCAACAAAGATGTCAATCTCTTCTGTGGTGTTGTAAAATGCAAATGATGCTCTTACGGTTCCAGATATATTAAAGAAATCCATAATAGGTTGGGTACAGTGCTGTCCTGTACGAACTGCAATCCCAAGTTTGTCTACGATAGTTCCAATATCATAGGGATGAATACCTTCTATGTTAAAAGAAATCACAGATGTTTTTTCTTTTGTTGTACCGTAAATTTTTAAGCCATCAATGGCCAATAATTTTTTTGTGGCATAGTCTAAAAGAGCCTCTTCGTGTTTTGCAATAGCGTCAAAACCTATAGCATTAAGGTAGTCAATGGCTGCTCCAAAAGCAATACCTCCACAAACATTTGGCGTTCCTGCTTCAAATTTATGAGGAAGTCCTGCATAGGTTGTTTGCTCAAAAGTTACTTGATCTATCATTTCTCCACCTCCTTGATAAGGGGGTAGTTTTTCAAGCCAAGCTTCTTTCCCATACAGCATTCCAACTCCTGTAGGTCCGCACATTTTGTGCGCAGAAGTAACATAAAAATCACAATCTAGTGCGCCTAAATCTGGCTTTATGTGCGAGCAAGATTGTGCGCCATCTATAAGTATGGCGGCGCCAACTTGGTGTGCCTTTTGGGTCATAAACTCAATAGGATTAATAGTTCCTAAGGTGTTTGAAATATGATTCACAAAAACAAGTTTTGTTTTTGAGCTGAGCAACTCTTGGTAGGCGTCCATATCCAGGCCCCCTTCTTGATTCATTGGGATTACTCTTAAGATAGCACCCGTTATCTTGCAAAGCATTTGCCAAGGCACAATATTTGAGTGGTGCTCTAATTGCGAAACAATAATTTCATCACCCGCAGAGAGGATACTTGCAAAACCATTTGCTATAATATTTATACCGTGAGTGGTTCCCGAGGTGAAAATCACCTCATGTGTTTTGGCAATCCCAAAATGCGTTTGTATTTTTTTTCTGGAGGCTTCATATACATCCGTAGCCTCTTGAGACAAGGCATGAACTCCTCTATGTATGTTTGCATTATAGTTTGAATAATAATCTACAATACAGTCAATAACCTGCTGAGGTTTTTGAGATGTTGCTGCATTATCTAGATACACAAGTGGTCTTCCATTTACTTTTCTTGAAAGTATGGGAAAGTCTTTTCTTATAGTAGTTACATCAAACATATATGCCTTATTTAAGATTACGTAAATAATCTGTTTTTAACTCTGTTGAGTTTCAGCAAAGAACCTCAAGAGGATATTTTAATTAAACGATACTACTGTAATGCCAACTATATTTTAGACCATTAAAGGTCAAACCCTAAATTAACACCAATTTTGTTGGCAATTAATTTATTGATGCGTCCTTTTAATTCAGGAATTTTAACACCCTCTAATACAGTATTTGCAAAGGCATACATAAGTAATGCTCTAGCTTCTTTCTTTGCAATACCACGAGAGCGCAAATAAAATAGGGCTTCTTGATCTAGTTGTCCAATGGTACAACCATGAGAGCATTTCACATCATCTGCAAAAATTTCTAGCTGCGGTTTTGCGTTTATGGTTGCTTTATTGCTAATTAAAATATTATTATTTTTCTGAAAAGCATCTAGTTTCTGAGCCTGTTTTTCTACGTACACTTTTCCATTAAAAACACCTGTTGCACTGTCATCAAAAATGCCTTTATAATCTTGATGGCTTTCACAGTTTTCGGCAATATGATGTACAAGGGTATTGTGATCCACATGTTGCTTGTCTTCAATCATGGTAACTCCGTTTAGTATAGAATCACAGTGCTCTCCAAGCTGTTTGAAATTTAGGTTATTACGAGTTAATTTCCCTCCAAATGAAAAGGTGTGAACACTACAAATACTCTCGCGTTGTTGCTGTATGAAGGTGCTATCAATCAGTGATGCATTTTGCGTGTCGTTTTGGATCTTATAATAATCTACATTCGCTCTTTTTTCTAAGAATATTTCGGTAACACTATTGGTAAGCACTTCATTGTCGTTTAAACTTTGGTGACGCTCAATGATTTGAACATGTGCGTTTTCTTCTACAATAATTAGATTACGGGGCTGCAACATGGTAGCCGCTTCTGTTCCGGTAGCAAAGTTTATAATCTCAATGGGTTTTTGCGCCTCTTTATGTTTTGCAATACGAATGTAAGCTCCTTCTTTTGCAAAAGCTGTGTTTAAACAGGTAAGGCTATCTGAGTTAGCAGCTTTGTTAAAATAAGTCTCAATGATTGAGCTGTATTTAGATTTATTAAGCGCAGATGACATCAAACAAACATCTATAACATCATGTGTGATTTGTGACAAAAAAGAACTGTATACACCATCTATAAAAACAACTTTATAGGTGTCTATGTCGTTAAGGAAGTATTTTTTTACGTCTTTAAACTCAATTGCAGTATCGTTTTTTGGAAAGATGCTATACTCTTTGTTTAGTAAAGCATTTAGGGATGTGTATTTCCATGCTTCCTCCTTTTTGCTAGGGAAACCCTTAGTCTCGAAAGACTTCATGGCTTTATTTCGCACATCGTGTAATGGCGAATCTGCTTGCAAGTGATCTTCAAAAGCAAGGTATGAGGATTGTAATTTTTCTTTTAAACTCATTTTTTTAGTTCAGAATTTTTGGTGCTATGGCTAGTTAAACCAATTCTTCTTTTATCCAGTCATATCCTTTTTCTTCTAGCTCATATGCAAGTTGCTTTGTGCCAGATTTTACAATTTTACCGTCCATTATAACATGTACAAAGTCTGGAACTATGTAGTCTAGTAATCTTTGGTAGTGTGTAATAACAATAACTGCATTGTCTTTATTTTTAAGTTTGTTTACTCCGTTTGCAACAACTTTAAGGGCATCAATATCCAGTCCAGAATCTGTCTCATCTAGAATAGCTAGCTTAGGCTCTAGCATGGCCATCTGGAAAATTTCATTACGTTTTTTCTCTCCTCCAGAAAATCCAACATTAAGAGAACGAGATAAGAATTTGCGGTCAATTTCTAGTAAATCTGCTTTTTCTTTAATCTTTTTTAACATCTCACTTGCCGGCATGTCCTTAAGACCTTTGGCTTTTCTGTTCTCATTGATAGCGGTTTTAATAAAGTTTGTAACCGAAACTCCAGGAATCTCTACTGGGTATTGAAAAGAAAGGAAAACACCCTTGTGAGCTCTTTCCTCTGCGTCCAACTCTGTGATGTCCTCTCCATCAATTGTTATGTGTCCTTTGGTAAGTTCAAACTCTTCTTTACCTGCAATAATAGAGGCCAAGGTGCTTTTTCCAGCTCCGTTAGGTCCCATTATAGCGTGCACTTCTCCTGCATTCACTGAAAGAGAAATCCCTTTAAGGATGTCTTTTTCTTCTACACTTGCGTAAACATTTTTTATCTGTAACATATTATTTTTCTTCTACTTTTTTTATGGCTTTTTCACTTTTTTTTACCGCGTCACCCTCTTTTATTTTAACATCTGCTTTGGCTGGTTTTGCGCTCACTTGTACAATATCGATTATGGTTAAAAACTCATCCCACGTTTCTATGTCTTGAGGCCCTGGGGCTAATGTTCCAGTTACAATTACAGGAACCATATCAAAGACATCTTTTTTTGCAGGTGCTACCTTATCGGCTAATTCTTTCATTTTATCATCTACAACAACCCCATAAATAAAGTCACTTCCTTTTAATACCGCTGCGCCTTCTGTGAATATAAACTCTCCTTTATAGACTGCAAGATTAGAATTGGCAGTTGTTGTTAACTGGGTTTTTTGATCGTTTTTACAAGCACTAAGGCTTACAAAAAGGGTGATAAGTACAATTATTTTTTTCATAATAATATTGTTTTTAGTTGTCTTTTTATCCAACAGAGCCTTCAAGGCTTATCTCTAATAGTTTTTGAGCCTCTACTGCAAATTCCATTGGTAGTTTGTTTAGCACTTCTTTGCTAAAACCATTTACAACAAGTGCAATGGCCTTTTCTGTGTCAATTCCTCTTTGATTACAATAAAATATTTGGTCTTCACCAATTTTACTAGTGGTTGCTTCATGCTCTATTTGAGCTGTTTTGTTTTTAACCTCTATGTACGGAAATGTATGCGCTCCACATTCATTACCCATCAGTAAAGAATCACACTGAGAGAAATTACGTGCATTCTCTGCGCTTGCATTTATTTTCACTATACCACGATAACTGTTTTGAGATTTCCCTGCAGAAATACCCTTACTGATAATCGTGCTACGGGTATTTTT
>JABHYI010000277.1 GCA_018656255.1 Bacteroidota bacterium | reverse complement strand
TGATGGTACCGCACAAAATATACAACATATCTCCAAGGGCATCTGCCACCTCTACCAAGTCATTGTTATTGGCCGCCTCAAGATATTCCTCATTTTCTTCTCTCATGAGTTCATGACGTAAGGCGTTTTTCTGTACGCCAAGATCTGCCGTGGGCATGTTTTTAATTCCTAATGTAAAGGCAGTATGAAATTCATGTACAGCCGCAATTTTTTCTTTCATATTTTAAAGGTTTTTGATTTTACTGAAATTTTCTGTTGTATTTTTGTGACTATAAAACTACACAAATATGTTTAGTACAGGACAGTTAGGCTTTGCCATTTTTTTTGTTATTGCATTTATAGCTATTATTATTTATAGCTACAGAAAAGATTTGCCCTTACATAAAAAATACTACAAAGGAAGCTATAGAGTGCTGTTAGGGTTTTTAGTATTTATAGCTCTTTTGGTAGCCGCGAAATTTGCGTTAAAGAGCTAAACAAGTTATTTAATATTTCAAACATAAAAAAACCCGATGTACTCAAGAGCACATCGGGTTTTTATAGTATACTATTTCTGTATTAATTTTGTATTGGCAAGTTGCTGTAGTTTTTTGCGTATGCTAGCATTTGAGCCTCAAAACTCTCTGGCTGCAAAATATCAAAACCTATAATTGCTCCTACAGGATCTATAGTTGGAGTTATTACTGGGTTTACAAAACCACTATAAGGAGCAGAAGTAAACTGCTTGTTACGGGCTAAAACTTCTGCATGAATTACTTGGTCTACCTTCACTCCGTAGCCCTCTACCAAAGCCTCTACAGCCGCATAGTCACCCTCACTTTTAATGCGCTGGGCTTCTTTTAATAAAGCGCCAAAAAGACTGTGTAATTTTTCATAATCATTGATGTTAAAATAAGTTTTACCGTCTTTGGTTACTTTTTCTATTACATTGTCTTTTAATCCTTTTTCATAAACCCAAGCAGAAACCCATTGCCTGTTAACCATGTGGGCCTCTTCTACATCATCCCCTAATTTTAATCTAATGAGTTGTGTCATTAAACCATTTCTAATGTAGCCATCAAAAGCAGCTTTACCAACATTTTCCCAATTATCTACTAGACCCAGCTCTTGAAGCTTTGGGCTGTATAGGTAGTATAAACCAACTAAATCTGCGCGGCCTTCTTCTAAGGTAGAAGCATATTTTTTTAAGGTTTCTTTTGTTTCTCCAACACCAGGATTTAACTGCCCAGATGCGTGTCCAATAACTTCATGCAAAGCTGTGTGCAATTTATCTGCTACTTGACCGTATTGCTTTTCTAAATCATACTCCTGCTGGTCATGCACAAATTCTTGCAGGCGTCCAGAGCCTCCAGCATTATTGTAGGCTCCTATGATATTTCCAAGTGATACAGACTTGCTTCCTACAGCGGCGCGTATCCAGTTTGCATTTGGAAGATTTACACCAATAGGTGTACTGGGTGATGCGTCTCCTGCCTCACCGGCAACATCTACAACCTTATAGGTTACCCCTACAACATTGGCTTTTTTATGCTCCTGCATCAGTGGAGAGTTATCCTCAAACCATTGTGCATTTTCTGACAAAACAGCCATTTTTTGTGACATTTCAAAGTCTTTTATTTGCACTACCGTTTCGTAAGAACCTCTGTATCCTACTGGATCATTGTATACCTCTATAAAACTATTAATATAATCAATATTACCATCGGTAGCAGAGGTCCAGGCAACGTTGTAATCATCCCAAGTTTGCAGATCTCCTGTTTTGTAATATTCTATTAAAAGCCCTAATGCCTCACCTTGCGCTTTGTTTTCTGCAACGGCTTTGGCTTTTTCTAACCAACCAATAATTTTATCTATGGCAGCTCCGTAAAGACCTCCAGATTTGTAAACACGCTCTAGGAGTTTACCGTCTTGTTTAACCAATTGAGAATTTAGTCCATAAGATAAAGGTCTTTTTGGATCTGGAGATATTTTTGCTTTGTAGAAATTCTCTACATCTGCAGTAGTTACATCAGGCCCGTAGAAATTAACCGCAGATAAAAGCACGTTGTCTACATCTTTGGTTAGGTTCACTTTTTTAGCATCTTTATCATTAAACAACACTGCAAAAGCGTCACCATTAAGTGTAGCACCACTATCTGTTAGTAAAGATTGCAGGTAATCTGAAGAAAAAGCAGGTTTCATTTTAGCGTTAGAATAGTGATGGTGTATACCATTGGCAAACCAAACTCGCTTCATGTAAGTTTCAAAATTTGCCCAATCCTGGCTTTGTTTATCTCCCTTATAGGTGGTGTATATTTGTTCAAGTGCCGTGCGTATGGCAAGGTTGTGACGGTAGTTTTGATCCCAGATTATATCACGACCTTCTAGACCTGCTTGGGTGAGATAGTACACTAATTTTTGTTCTTTTAGTGTCAAGTTATCCCAACTTGGTATTTGATATCGTAGTATTTTAATGTCTTCAAACTGTGTGACGTTGTAATCAAAATTATCTGAAGTTTCGTTTTTAGTTTCATCACAAGAAAAAAATAGCAATGAAGCAAAAGCTGCAACAAGTAAAGTATATTTCATGGTTTTAGATTTTATTTCCACAAATATATCAAAATAATTAGCAGGGCTCGCAGCAATGTGGAATGGTAATATTTCAAGTTGTCTTTAAATTCAGTTTATTAAATTAAAGTTTATTTATCTGTAATAGAAAAAAATAAAAACATCCTATTATTTGAATCTGCAATTGCTACAGACCCTAAAACATCGATAAAAAATTACATATCTTTACAGGGTAAACAAGTGTTATAAATGAAAAATGTTCTCTTAGTGTTTTTAGGTGGTGGGCTTGGCAGTAGCCTGAGATACCTTATTTCTAAATACCTAAACCAACTAGAAAACAGCATTGCTCTTGGCACATTTACAGTGAACATATTAGGCTCACTACTCATTGGTATTATCATGGGGTTTGCCTTAAAAAATGACACTCCTTCAAGCACATTAACACTACTCGTGGCTACAGGGTTTTGTGGAGGTTTCACTACCTTTTCTGCATTTGCCCTAGAAAACTACCAACTTTTAAAAACAGGAGATATTACAAACTTTATTGTCTATACCCTAGGTAGTGTAGCCCTTGGTATTGTTGCCGTTTTTATAGGAATTTGGCTTGTAAAATCATAGCATAAAAACAGTACGCATTTAATGCTCAAAGGCTTTAACACCTGCCTCTACCCTAACTAAAAGATCATTCTCCTTGGGAGGTATCGGGCAAGAATAAGCACTGTTATACGCGCAGTACGGATTGTAGGCTTTATTAAAATCTAGCACAATAGTATCTCCCTTGGGTATTGTAGTATCCAAAAAACGCCCTCCACCATAACTTCCATCACCACTTGTAAGATCTGTAAAGGGTAAAAATAAATAGTTTATATACTCTGGGTCCTGTGAGACAGGGAGGCTTTGATACACACTTAATTGTAACCCAACTCCATCAATGGTAAAATAAACTTCACCATATTTTACATACTTTGGGGTTCTATCTGTGGTGGTTGGCATTAAAAAAGGGAGTTCGTTTGGGGTTGCTGTAAAGCTTGCAGTAACACGGTATTTTAAATCTACAGGATAAAAATCAAGCCCTGTAAACTCTTTTAAATCTTGGGGAGTAAGAATGCTAGTTTGCGCATCTGCAAAGGTTTTATTTTCATGTTGTTGATAGGCAACAGCCTCTAAAAATTCTGGGGTGTTATCTTGAGAAAACACAACACAGGTAATTAAAAGTAAAACGTAGAAATTATATTTCATCACAGTGAGTTTTAGTAAATATATAAAATAGTAATAAACCTAGGCCCGCCATAAGCCTTTATCTATTTGGCTGTTTTTTAAGCCAAAGATTTAATTGGGTTATGCGCTACCACATGAGACAATACAATTTGTGTTTTTGTTTCTCCATACACAATAAGCTCATCTATAAAACCCTCAAGCTGTTTTTGATTTTTTAAAACAACCTCCATCACTATATTTTCATTGCCGGTAATGCGGTAACAATTAATAACCTGGTCGTAGG
>JABHYI010000239.1 GCA_018656255.1 Bacteroidota bacterium | reverse complement strand
TGATAGTTTTCTTTGATGAAGATGTAGGCCCTTTTGTACCTCTTACTAAAGTTTCTGTTTCACGTACAGATAGTTTATCTGCAAGAATTTTCGCATATATATCAAGCTGCGAGTCTAGGTTTTCGACATTTATAAGCGCTCTACCATGACCCATAGTAATAAAACCGTCTCTCATTCCAGTTTGTATGATAGGATCTAATTTTAGTAATCGTAAATAGTTGGCTATTGTTGATCTGTTTTTACCAACACGGTCACTCATTTGGCTCTGAGTTAAATCAATTTCTTCTATAAGACGCCTGTAGGAGAGTGCAATTTCAATAGGATCAAGATCCTCACGCTGTATGTTCTCTACCAGTGCCATTTCCAAAGATTCTTGGTCATTGGCAATGCGAATGTAGGCTGGTATGGTTGTGAGCCCTATACGAGAAGATGCTCTAAAACGACGCTCACCACTAACGAGTTGGTATTGGTTAAAACCAAGTTTACGCACTGTGATAGGCTGTATAACACCCAACTCCTTAATAGAGGAGGCTAGTTCTAAAAGCAAATCCTCATTGAAACTGGTTCTGGGCTGAAATGGGTTTACTTCAATGGCAGTTAATTCAAGCTCTACAATACTTCCTACAACCTTGTCTGCATTTTTATCATTAGCAGATTGAATGTCATTAGAAGGGTCTTTCAAAAGGGCAGAAAGGCCACGTCCTAGTGCTTGTTTTTTTGTTGCTTTAGCCATATTGTATTTACTTGGCGCGAGACCTTATTTATTTTTTTCTATTAGTTCTTCTGCCAAACTCAGGTAATTGTTGGCACCTCTACTACTTGCATCATAACTAATGATGCTTTCTCCGTAACTAGGGGCTTCACCCAAACGTACATTGCGCTGAATGATTGTATTAAATACCATTGCATCAAAATGTTTTTTCACCTCTTCAACCACTTGATTTGATAATCTTAACCTAGAATCGTACATGGTAAGGAGTAAGCCTTCAATATCCAAAGTCGAGTTGTGTATCTTTTGTACGCTTTTTATGGTGTTTAAAAGCTTACCAAGACCTTCAAGGGCAAAATACTCACATTGTATAGGTATGATAACAGCATCTGCAGCAGTTAAGGCATTTAGAGTTAATAACCCAAGAGAGGGGGCGCAATCTATTATGATATAGTCATAGTCTTTTTTTAGATCTGTGACCATTTGTTTGAGCATGTACTCTCTGTTTTTTTTGTCTACTAGTTCTATTTCAATGGCAACAAGATCAATATGAGCCGGTATTAAATCAAGATTAGGAGAGGTTGTTTTTACAATGACATCTTTGGCCGTTGTAGAATGCTCTAGTAATTGATAGGTGCCATTGGTTACAGCCTCTACATCTATGCCTAGACCAGAAGTAGCGTTTGCCTGTGGATCTGCATCAATTAGAAGTACTTTTTTTTCTAAAACACCCAAAGATGCTGCTAGGTTAATAGAAGTGGTAGTTTTTCCTACGCCTCCTTTTTGGTTAGCAATTGCAATAATTTTACCCATTAATATGTCTTGATTTAATAGTAAAAATACTATTTAATAACCGAATCTAAAATCATTTTTGTTAACAGATAGTGAACATCTTTTTAGATGTAAAAAGACAGCGTTTTTTTACGACATACAGCAATATAAACAGCTTTTTTGTTGTGTTTACATTCAATTTTAAGTTCTGATTTATTCTTTGATTTTGGAGAACACTACCTTAAGCTAAAGAGGTATTACTCTGCCACAGAATCTATTAAAATGTTAAGCATTTCTATGGCCGCATCACTAATTCTAGTTCCTGGTCCATAGACTGCAAGTGCACCGGCATCAAACAAAAATTGATAATCTTGAACAGGAATAACACCACCTACAATTACCATGATGTCTTCTCGGCCAAACTCTTTCATTTGAGCAATAACTTGCGGCACTAGTGTTTTATGACCAGCTGCCAATGAAGAAATACCTAGAATATGTACGTCATTTTCTATGGCCTGTTGCGCTGCTTCTTTTGGAGTTTGAAACAATGGGCCAATATCTACATCAAAGCCAACATCTGCATAGCCAGTAGCTACAACTTTTGCACCTCGGTCATGACCATCTTGCCCCATTTTAGCAATCATGATTCTTGGTCTACGACCTTCTAACTCGGCAAATTTATTTGCGAGTTCTCTTGCTTTTGCAAAGGATGAATCTTTTTTAATTTCTTTACTATACACGCCACTAAATGATTTAATTTGAGCTTTATACCTACCAAAAGCTACTTCTAATGCATCACTAATTTCTCCAAGAGTAGCTCTTTGTTTGGCCGCTATTACTGCCAAATCTAGTAAATTTTCTGTTCCCGATTTAGCAGCATGTGTTAAAGCTTTTAAACTGGTAGCTACTTTTTGATTGTCTCTACCGGCTTTTATACTTGCTAAGCGCTCTAGCTGCGAGGATCTAACCATTTGGTTATCTACATCTAGAATTTGCAGGGGGTCTTCTTTTTCTAGTCTATATTTATTGACACCAACAATAATGTCTTGACCGCTGTCTATACGGGCTTGTTTTCTTGCAGCAGCTTCTTCTATACGTAATTTTGGTATGCCGGCTTCAATGGCTTTTGTCATGCCGCCCAATTCTTCAACTTCCTCAATAAGTGCCCATGCTTTGTTGGCAATATCATTGGTTAGGTTTTCAACATAATAGCTGCCAGCCCAAGGATCAACTGTTTTTGTGATGTGGGTTTCTTCTTGCAGATAAATTTGTGTGTTTCTTGCAATACGAGCACTAAAGTCTGTGGGTAGGGCAATGGCCTCGTCAAGGGCATTGGTGTGTAAAGACTGTGTTCCTCCAAAGGCTGCTGCAGCGGCCTCAATACATGTGCGTGCAACATTATTAAAAGGATCTTGCTCCGTTAGACTCCAGCCACTTGTTTGGCAATGTGTTCTCAGTGCTAAAGATTTTGGATTTTTTGGGTTAAATTGTTTTACTAGTTTTGCCCATAACATCCTGGCAGCTCTCATTTTAGCGATTTCCATAAAATGATTCATACCTATGGCCCAAAAAAATGATAGACGCGGTGCAAAGGTGTCAATATCCATCCCTGCATTTAGGCCTTTACGAATGTATTCTAGCCCATCTGCAAGTGTGTATGCCAATTCTATATCACAGGTAGCACCAGCTTCTTGCATATGATATCCAGAAATAGAAATGCTGTTAAACTTAGGCATGTTCTTTGACGTGTATTGAAAAATATCACTTATAATTTTCATGGATGGCGTAGGAGGGGAGATG
>JABHYI010000276.1 GCA_018656255.1 Bacteroidota bacterium | reverse complement strand
CAGCTGGAGTTGCAGGCCCACAGTTTAGAGCTTATCCAAAAAGTAACGGCCACCCCACCTATCCAGCTAGAGTCTCCGACGGTCAAAGAAAAGCTAGAAACCTTGTTAGAGCACAGAGCAATTAGTCTTAGGCATAAGAAAATTAAGCCAATCTTTCAAATCCAAGCTGCCATAGTACAGTATTATCGTGAGTTTATGTTGGAATTTGGTTGTACAGAAATTTTTACACCACTTATGTTAGCTTCTTCAAGCGAGGGCGGCTCTGAAATATTTGAGATAGAGTATTTTGATAAAAAAGCCACCTTAGCTCAGTCAGCACAGTTATACAAACAAGTTATGGTGGGAGTTTTCGATAGAGTATTTGGCCTCTCTAAGTGCTTTCGGGCAGAGAACTCTAACACCAGGCGCCATACCACAGAAGCTACTCAGTTTGAATTTGAAATAGGTTACATAAAAGATTTTTCCGATGTTATGCAAGCTCAACAAGAGTGCCTGCGTTACATTTTAGAAAAACTTTATAGAACCCACAAGTCACAGTTAGAAATTCTAGGGGCTAGACAACTCATGCTACCAAAGGGGGATTTTCCATGCCTAACATTCGATCAAGCTTGCCAACTGCTAGAAAAGCAATTTCAGATACAAACACAAGGCTGGGACGACCTAAGCACCGAAGCCGAAAGACTACTATGTGAATATGCAAGGCAGCAACACGGCTCAGATTTTATATTCGTCACAAACTTCAAAAAAGCCGCCTTCTATGCCTACAAAGATGAGCAGGGGACCTACCATAACGTCGATTTGCTATGTAAAGAGATGGAGATCTCTTCTGGAGGCCGCAGAATAGATTCACATAGTCAGCTAGAAGCCGCAATTAGAGAGGCAGGCATGGATCCCAAAGACTTTCAAGAATATTTGTCTATTTTCCAATTTGGCATGCCACCTCACGGCGGTTTTGGCATGGGCTTAGAACGCCTAACAATGCTAATTTGTGATGTTGCCAATATTCGCGAGGCCACCTTATTCCCATCGGACCCAACTACAGTCGCCAGCCAAAAACTAGCATAAAATTTAACTCCTAAAGAGTATGTCTAAAGTAAAAAATCAAATTCTAGAATTACTGCAAGTAAACAATATTGAATTCAAACATATGCAGCACCCAGCTGCCGAAACTTCGCAAGAGGTTGCTAAACTGCGTGGCACCGACCCTAACATAGGGGCCAAGGCACTCTTGATAAAAACTAAGCAAGACTATTACCTTTGTGTACTAGAGGCGCCTAAAAAACTAGATTCCAAAAAATTCAGGCAAGCCACTGGCATCAAAAAAATGCGTTTTATTAACCAGGAAGAACTTCTAGAAAAATTCCAGCTTTTGCGAGGTGCAGTACCTCCATTTGGGAATTTACTAGACATCAGCCAAACCTTTTTCGATATTGGCTTATTAAAACACAAAAAACTGGCTTTTAACATTGGCACTAAAACTGAATCAATCCTCATAGATACCCAAGACCTAGTTCAGCTTGTAAAACCAGAAATAATTGAGTTCTGCGAGAGTGTCTAATCATAGATTTACCAGTATTAGTTCAGTAACAGCAATATATTTGCAACTAGGCCAAGAAAACTACACAATATTAAATGAACAGAATTATACAAAATTTTAAGCAAATCCTATGCCAACTCTTAAAGATCTAGAAATAGAAATAAAAAAACTCAAGCAGCGTAACAAGCGTGTAGAAGCAGCTAAGGCTTGGGAAACCAGCCCCACGCGAAAGCTACTCATTTGTGGCCTTACATATATAGTCATTGTTTTGTTTTTTTACTCAGCCTCGCTCCCAAAACCATTTATAAATTCCATAGTTCCAACATTAGGTTTCTTTCTTTCTACATTAAGTATACCCAAAGCCAAAACTTACTGGGTCCAAAGGTACAAAAAATAACGCTACACAAGTATTTGAGATATTGACAAAATAAACAAAATATCGTATAATAAATAGATTGAAGTAATAATCTGTTTATGCCTTCTCAAATAAAAAAAATTCTAGCGACAGTTGTTGTACTTCTGTTTACTTCGACAGGGGTCTATATGGTGTATACTGGGGGGGATATACTCCATGGATTTAGCAAAATGAAAAAAACTAATTTCAAGATAGTCAGGCAAAAAAACCATGATCCAGTACGAAAACGAAAAAAACTAGCTGTCTAATGTAGGTCGTAAAATTAAGTCCCCTCCAGCCTAAACATATTACCCGCACAATATCACGACGGTATCAAGAGACAAATAAACAAACTAGCGCTTACAGCAGGTAATTGAAGCTTCGTAGCTGTAAGAAAGTTAAAACCAAAAATGCAAGTTGTAAACTAGACAAATTCCATAAAACAAGCTATAATTAATTAACATTAAGCTCAAATATCCTTAGGAGGAGAGCAAACCTACACAAAATGAGCAGTTCAAACATAAAGCCATCTCAAACTAGCAAAGCCAGCCAAACTATACCAAAACAGGTCTATAGCTACGCTAAGTATATTATGGGGCCAAAACTTAAGCTGCTGTATATAATACCTGCTTTGTTGTTTATAGCTCAAGCCATTCTCATATTTAGACCGTATGTTAGCAAGTTGTTTTTAGACAACTTACTAACCAAAGATATCGCTCTAGTGTACAGTGCCCTTGGGCTCTTTCTACTTGTTCATGTCAGTGGTAATCTGCTGCGTGGTTTTGCAGGTATAAAGATGAATAGAACAATTAGGTCTACCTTATACAAAACCAGAACAGTTTTGATGGAATATTGCTACAAGCATCCACAAAAATTCTTTGCAGAAAGCTTTGCAGGTAAACTCACATCTAGAATCATGAAAGCGCAGTATGCTTGTATTTGGGCATTTTCATCTTATGAAAACTATTCTACATTGGTCTCAGTTTTAGGTGCTTTGATACTTATATATTCTGTCTCTAAACATCTAGCTGCTATACTCCTAGGTTTTGGCCTTTTAATGGTTTTTATATACCGCGTAGGAATGCGCATTGTGTATAAAAAAGCCATGATCTTTGAAAAAGCTAAAAGTCTAGTTACAGGTTTAATAATTGATTTTATTAGCAACATAAATGCCATACGCCTATCT
>JABHYI010000274.1 GCA_018656255.1 Bacteroidota bacterium | reverse complement strand
TTAGTCCATTTATGACCCTACTCTTTGCAGCATTTAAAATAAAAATCAGAATGTTAGGGCAATCAAAATAAACTTAATTAAGTAATTAAAATAAAACAAAAACTATGGCTCAAATAACTCTTGGTGGAAACCCAGCAACTACAATAGGAACAATCCCAGAAACTGGAACAAAAGCTCCAGATTTTAACCTTACAGCTGCAGATTTATCATCAAAAAAAATATCAGACTATACTGGTAAAAGAAAAATACTAAACATTTTCCCTAGTGTAGACACAGGTGTATGCGCTACCTCAGCCAGAACCTTTAACACTCATGGGGCGTCTCTTGTAAACACACAAGTACTTTGCATCTCTAGAGACCTACCATTTGCACAAGCACGATTTTGTGCTGCAGAAGGGCTTGAAAATGTTGAAATGCTAAGCGATTTTAAAGATGGAAGTTTTGGTGAAGCCTATGGACTTACCATTGCAGATGGTCCTTTTGCTAATTTACATGCAAGAGTTGTAATGGTCTTGGATGAACAAAACACTATCTTATACTCACAACAGGTTCCAGAGATTGGACAAGAGCCAAATTATCAAGCTGCTTTAAATGCTTTAATCTAATGCTTATTTCCTTTTTAAAAAATCGTCTTTTAGGATCTAAGTATGCTATTACAGGGGCTTTAAAACTTATAAAAAACGAACCTAGTATACAGCTGCAAACTATAATTAGTATTGGAGTTACTATTGCTGGGTTTGTTTTTGATATCTCTGCAACCCAATGGATGCTCCAATGTTTTGCAATTGGCCTTGTAATTTCAGTAGAAGCACTTAACACCGCCATAGAAGAAATAGCTAATTTTATTCATCCCGAGCAACATATAAAAATAGGCTACATAAAAGATATTGCAGCAGGAGCCGTATTTTTTGCGGCAATAGCTGCCGTTATTATAGGGTGTATTATATATATTCCAAAATTCTAAAATAAAGTCAAAGCCAAATAAAACACAAGTGTTTCAACTTTTAAAAAACAAGTATTTTATTTATATTTAGTTCTTAAATTTTGATGAGTATTATTTAAAAATAAAAACACAACATAACTCATAACAATTTGTATTTTTGTTTGATACACCTCACACTTCATGGCTATAAAGAAAACAACCAGACCAAAAAAAATAAAACAGCCAAGAAAACCCATCTCGTTTTCACTCTCTAAGCAGCAAAAAATATTGCTAGGAAGCTTCTTAACCCTTCTTGGTATTGCATTATTAATTTCTTTTACATCTTTTCTTTTTACTTGGCAGGCAGATCAAAGCATTGTAGGTATAGCAAATAGAAATCTTGAAACAAAAAACTGGCTTAGCACTTTTGGGAGTAATATAGCGTATATATGCATGTACCAAGGATTTGGGATTGCAGGGTATATTTTTGCAAGCCTAATAACCCTTACAGGTGTATATTTCTTTTTTGATTACACAAAAAAACGACTACTAAAGTTTTGGTTTTGGGGCTTGCTATTGATGACATGGTTTTCGGTGTTTTTTGCTTTTTTTAGCGGAAACAGCTCTATTTTAAGTGGTGTTATTGGATTTGAACTTAATGATTTCATGCAAGACTACATGGGTCTTATTGGAACGGTACTCTCCATGACATTCTTTGCTATTGTTTATTTAGTTTTACGATTAAACATAACTCCAGAAAAGATTCAAGGCGCCTTTAAAAGAACAAAAAAAGAAATTGCTGCAGATTTCGATCAAGCTCCAAGTACTCCAAGTGTTAATCATTCAAGTAACACTCCTGTTGTAGAAACAAATAGCAACCTTACTACCCATACAGAAATTCCTCTAGACACAACTCCTACAAACACTAATAATAGCTCATTGGATAGCTCTCAAAACACCAATGACACCTCAACAAAAACTACCCAAGAGAAAACTATAAAAGAGACTCCAGACCAAGTGGTTTCTATGGAAATTGAGCAAACCAAAGAAGAAGCTGTTGTTGTAGAAAACTTAAGCGATAGACTTGTAAAAGATTTTGGAGAGTTTGACCCTACGCTAGAGCTTAGTAATTACAAATTTCCAATCATAGAATTACTAAAAGACTATACTGCGGGCCAAGGCATTACTATAAATCAAGAAGAGCTTGAAGAAAACAAAAACCGCATTGTTGAAACGCTCAATAATTATAAAATTGGTATTGCGAGTATTAAAGCTACGGTAGGTCCAACCGTTACATTATATGAAATTGTTCCAGATGCTGGAATACGCATATCAAAAATTAAAAACCTAGAAGACGACATAGCACTTTCACTTTCTGCACTAGGGATACGAATCATAGCACCAATCCCTGGACGTGGAACCATAGGTATAGAGGTACCAAACAAAGACCCAAAAACAGTTTCAATGCGGGCTACCATTGCTTCTCCAAAATTCCAAAATGCAGAGATGGAATTGCCTCTTGCCCTTGGTAAAACAATTAGTAATGAGACCTTTGTAGTAGATTTAGCAAAAATGCCTCACTTACTTATGGCAGGTGCCACGGGACAAGGTAAATCTGTAGGACTCAATGCAATACTAACCTCGCTTTTGTACAAAAAACATCCAGCCGAAGTAAAGTTTGTACTGGTAGACCCTAAAAAAGTAGAGCTTACTTTATTTAACAAAATTGAGCGTCATTACTTAGCCAAATTACCTGGCGATGAAGATGCTATCATCACAGACACCAATAAGGTTATTACCACCCTAAACTCTTTGTGTGTAGAGATGGACAAGCGCTATGATTTATTAAAAAACGCCTATGTGCGTAACATCAAAGAGTACAACACTAAGTTTAAAGAACGCAAGTTAAATCCAGAAGAAGACCATAGGTTCTTACCTTACATTGTTCTTGTTATTGATGAATTTGCAGATTTAATAATGACAGCTGGAAAAGAAGTGGAAACTCCCATAGCTAGACTAGCGCAGTTGGCTCGTGCTATTGGTATTCACCTTATTGTAGCAACCCAACGCCCTTCTGTAAATGTAATTACAGGTATCATAAAAGCTAACTTCCCGGCACGAATTGCCTTTAGAGTAACAAGCAAAATTGATTCTCGCACAATTCTAGACAGTGGTGGTGCAGATCAATTAATTGGCCGTGGAGACATGCTTTACACGCAAGGAAACGATTTGGTAAGAATACAATGTGCTTTTGTTGACACTCCTGAAATAGCAGACATAACAGATTATATTGGAAATCAAAAAGCATATCCAGAAGCCTATATTTTACCAGAATATGTAGGTGAGGAAGGTGGCACAAATCTTGATAATAATATAAATGAACGAGATGTAATGTTTAGAGAAGCTGCAGAAGTGCTTGTAATTGCACAACAAGGATCAGCCTCTTTGCTGCAACGTAAATTAAAATTAGGGTATAACAGGGCAGGTAGAATTATCGACCAATTAGAGGCTGCCGGTATCGTTGGCCCTTTTGAAGGTAGCAAGGCCAGAAGTGTATCTGTTCCTACCCTTGAAGCGCTGAACCAACTATTGGAAAACGAATAAAAATCATGAAAACAGTTATAAGCATTCTTATTATTTTAGCATCTAGTATTAGCTATGGCCAACAAGCAACTACCCTACTGAGTGAGGTTTCAGCAAAAGTTAGAAGCTATGATAATATCCAGATTAAATTTAAATACAATCTCACCAATCAAAAGGAAGGTGTCAATCAACAAACCTTTGGAGATCTTACCCTTTTGGATGACAACTATGTTCTAAACATGCTAGACATCACCCGTATGTTTGATGGTACATCTATTTATACCATTGTCCCAGAAGACCAGGAGGTTACCATATCCTTGTACAACCCTGAAGATGAAAAAGACATTACACCCTCTCAAATGTTAACTTTCTACGAAAAAGGCTATGATTCTAAAATGGGAATTGTTGAAAATATAAAAGGAAGAAAAATTCAGTTTGTAAAACTAACCCCAATAGATAGTAATGCTGAAATTAAAAAAATTCATCTTGGTATAGACAAACAAACAAAGCACATCTATAAGTTAATCCAGGTAGATAGCAAGGGAACAAAATATACCTTAACAGTACAATCTTTTAAAACCAACCTACCCCTTTCAAAAAGCTTGTTTACTTTTGATAAGCAAAAGTACACAAACGATGGCTATTATATTAACCAGCTAGATTAACTCCTTGGCGTGAAAATACTAGACAAATACATATTGATTTCTTACCTCAAGACGTTTTTTAGCGTCTTTGTTATTTTGATGTTTATTTTTGTGCTACAAACCATTTGGTTATACATCGCAGAATTAGCTGGTAAAGACATCGACTTTATAATTATTCTAAAGTTTTTATGGTTCTTTACTCCTAAACTCATCCCTCTGGTACTCCCCTTAACTATACTAGTTACCTCGTTATTGGTCTTTGGAGGTTTTTCTGAGCGATATGAGTTTGCTGCTATGAAATCTACGGGTATTTCTCTACAAAGGGCCATGAGGAGCCTTACGGTGTTTATATCTGTTTTGGCCTTAACTGCTTTTTTCTTCGCAAATAATATAATTCCTTATTCTGAATATAAATGGCAAAACTTGCGCAGAAACCTAGCCCAGGTAAGCCCATCTATGGTTATTAGTGAAGGACAGTTTAGCCAAATTGGTGAGGGGTTTAATATAAAAGTAGACAAGAAATATGGAGAGAATAATGAGTTTCTTACAGGTATTATTATCCATGAAAAAAATCCAGCAAAACCTAACGGCAATTACATAGTTACCATAGCAGAAACTGGAGAATTTAAAAGTCAAGAAGGTAGTAATACCTTGTCATTAATTCTAAACAACGGCTCCAGGTATGAAGATATTCAAGAGAGGGATATCAAAAAACAAAAACGCATGCCTTTTGCAAAAACAGACTTTAAACAATACACAGTAAATATAGACCTCACAGAGTTAAACGATACAGATATCGATAGAGAGAATGATCTAAGCAACCAAAATATGTTTAATATTCGGGAGTTATTTGTAGAAATAGATTCGCTCTCTAAGGGTTTTACAAAAGACATAGAAGCTTTTGCAAACAACAGCTACTACAGAACAGGAGTTTCTAAATTCAATAACAAGAAAATCAAAGCAAAAAAGCTGCCAGATAGTCTAGATTCTTATTTAGACTTATTTTCAGAAAAAAGGCAGACAGAAATTGCAAAAATGGCATTAAATAATGCAAAGAGTACCCTGCAAACTATAGATGCCAAGAAAAGAGCATATAAAATAAAAACAAAGCGTCTAAACAAGTATGAGATGTCATTGCATGACAAACAGGTGCTTCCAATTGCATGTATCATTTTATTTTTTGTTGGAGCTCCGCTGGGTGCTATTATTCGTAAAGGTGGTATGGGCCTTCCAATGGTAGTGGCAATCTTGCTTTTTTTAACCTATCATTTCATTGGTATTTTTGCAAAAAATAGTGCCGAGGACGGCACGCTACATCCCTTTATTGCCACATGGCTTAGTACTTTTATTATGTTTCCACTAAGTATCTGGCTAACCTATAGAGCCACCACAGACCAAGGAGTTTTTGACCTTGAAACTTTTGTTGGAAGAATCACCAAGCTGTTTAAGAAAAAAAAGTAAAAAATAAATACTACTATGGATAAAAATCAATTCACACAAAACCTAAGCTTGCCTTTAGTGGCGGCACCAATGTTTTTAATCTCAGGGCCAGAACTTGTTATTGAAGCATGTAAAAATGGTATTGTAGGTACTTTTCCGGCATTAAACCAACGTACAACCGAAGGTTTCGAGCAATGGGTAGTGCAAATAAAAACAGAACTAGCAGCCTGGGAAAAACAAACAGGTAAAAAAGCTGCTCCGTTTGGTGTAAATCTTATTGTTCATTTCAGTAACCCAAGAGTAGAGCCAGACATGCAAGTATGTGTAAAACATAAAGTACCATTAATTATAACCTCTTTAGGTGCAATTAGCCTTGTGGTTGATGCCGTTCACAGTTATGGTGGTTTGGTTTTTCATGATGTTATTAAGAGGCGTCATGCAGAGAAAGCAATTGAGGCTGGTGTTGATGGTTTAATTTTAGTGTGTGCAGGTGCAGGGGGACACGCAGGAACCCTTCATCCAGTTCCATTTATAAATGAAATCAAAAAGATTTTTGATGGTTTTATACTTTTATCTGGGGGGTTAAGTACAGGTCAAGATATAGCAAGTGCTATGCAAATGGGAGCAGATTTAGCCTACATGGGAACACGCTTTATAAATACTACAGAAAGCAGTGCTAATAAAGAATATAGAGACATGATTATTGACTCTCAAACAAAAGATGTTACCTACACAGCCGCTATTAGTGGAGTGAGCGCAAACTTTTTAAGTAAGAGTCTAGAAAAAGCGGGGATAACACAAGAACAAATAGAAAGCAAAGGTAAAATAGATTTCGGAAAAGAAATGGACACAGAGGCTAAAGCTTGGAAAACAATTTGGTCTGCGGGTCAAGGGGTAACTAGCATTGAAGACTCCCTACCCATAAAAGAGTTGGTCAAGCGAATGAAAACAGAATTTGGCGACGCAATTTCCAAACAACAAGATATAGCAAAAAAATACCTTTAAAGTTTGTAATGATTCATAAGTATTTTCTCATACATTTTTGAAGGCAATACCTTCTTTAAAACAATAGAAAATTTCTGTAAAAAAGCACCCACTTTGTATCTCACTTTGGGTGTTTTTTTGTTGATAATATGATAAACAGCCTCTGCCATTTGTATTGGGTTTTGACCACTATCCACATCTGCATCCATCATTTTTAAGGTAGCTCCGTATGCTTTTTTATAGGGAGAGTTATCTCTTAGAGGAGCATGGTATCGCCCTGCGGCAATATTGGTAGCAAAATCTCCAGGGGCTACATTAGCCATCTGTATGCCAAATTGCATTAATTCCATTCTGTAGGCTTCTGTGGTAATCTCTAGGGCTGCTTTGGTTGCACTATAAATACCTCTATAAGGCAAGCCCATATACCCTGCAATAGAAGTAATGTTTATAATATGGCCACTTTTTTGATTTCGCATTGTAGGCAATACCTCATTGGTTATTTGTATGGGTCCATACAAATTGGTTGCAAATGCCTTTTGGATCTCCTCTATTGGTGTTTCTTCCAAAGGGCCCGTAATTCCAACTCCAGCATTATTAATCAATACATCTAGTCTTGCCTCTTTTTCAAGTAATAATGCAACACAGGCTTTAATACTCTGTATTTCGGTTACATCTAGTTGTAATAATGGAAAAGGGAAGTCTGTCTTAAAGCGATCAGGATTTCTTGATGTTCCGTAGACCTTATAATTCCTTGCAAGCAAGTATTCTCCAATGGCCTTTCCTATTCCTGAAGACCCTCCTGTAATTAAAACAACTTTTTTCATAAACACTGTATTGACACAAAGATTAAATTATAGTAGGTAACTCACAACAATTGATAGTCTTTATTATCTTTTAATAAATGTAACAATAAACAAGCTAACTCGTCAAATAGATGGCTAACTAATACATATTTGCTTTTGGAAACAATTCTTACTATAGAAAACCTAACCAAAAAATTTGGTAAACTTACTGCGGTAGACAATCTTTCTTTCTCTATAGAAAAAGGTAACGTATATGGCATTTTAGGCCCCAACGGCAGCGGAAAATCTACCACTTTGGGCATTGTATTAAACGTAGTAAATAAAACCTCTGGAAGTTTTTCTTGGTTTGGAGGCGATGTATCTACACACAATGCCTTAAAAAAAGTAGGTGCTATTATAGAGCGGCCAAATTTCTACCCTTACATGAGCGCCAAACAAAACCTTGAGCTGGTTTGCAAAATTAAAGGGGTGGCCACAACCCAGGTTCAAAAAACATTAGACACCGTTGGGCTACTAGACCGTCAAGATGACACCTTTAAAGGTTTTTCACTGGGTATGAAACAACGTCTCGCCATTGCATCTGCGCTGTTAAACACTCCTGAAATTCTAATACTAGATGAGCCCACAAACGGTCTAGACCCTCAAGGGATTCATCAAATTAGGGGAATTATCCAAAAAATCGCATCACAGGGCACTACCATTTTATTGGCATCTCATCTTCTAGATGAGGTAGAGAAAGTATGTACTCACGTGGTGGTACTAAGTAAAGGAAAAAGCCTATATGTGGGTAGAGTTGAACAAATGAATGCAAGTTTTGGTTTTGTTACCCTGCAATGCAGCGACATGCCAGGACTTAAAAAAGTACTGGAGGAAAGCACATCTTTTGAGAACATCAAACAAGATGCAGCCTACCTAGTAGCCAATCTTACACAAGAAATGGACGCCGCAAAACTAAATGCCTTTTTGTTTGAAAAAGGAATCACCCTATCTCACCTTGTGCAAAGAAAAGAATCTCTAGAAGAGAAATTCTTAGCCTTGACCCAAAACCCAGCACAAACCAACAACTAGACACACATGCTTAGATTACTCTCTATAGAACTCGATAAAATAAAACGCAACAAAGCGGCAAAGGTCATTACCATTGTGTATTGTTCCCTTATTCTAGGTATCTCTCTAATTGCCTCTTATGAATTTGACTTTGCAGGTATAAACTTTAGAATTGCAGACCAAGGAATTTTTAACTTCCCTTTTATTTGGCACTTTAATGTCTTTATGGCCTCCTGGCTTAAAATATTCTTTGCCATAGTTATTGTCTCTATCGTTGCAAACGAATACAGTTACAACACTCTTAAACAAAACCTGATTGATGGTCTCAGCAAAAAAGAGTTTATACTGTCAAAATTCTTGGCAGTACTGCTTTTTTCTGTTATTTCTAGTGTGGTTTTGTTTGTAGTAACACTAACACTGGGTATGGTGTTTAGTGACTTTACAGAAATAAGTATTGTCTTTACCGACATGCAATACATGCTTGGGTATTTTATAAAGGTAACTACCTTTTTTAGTATGTGTATGTTTTTAGGTATCTGGATAAAAAGATCTGCATTTGCACTGGGTTTTTTGGGAGTGTGGCAGGTTTTTGAGGGCTTTATATTTATAGTTTTCAGCTATTTGAAAAACAAAAAAGACATCAATCTTATAGACAATGTATATAATCTATTACCCCTTAATGCAATGTCAGACCTTATTGCAGAACCTTTTACTAGGTTGGGCGCAGTTCAAACCCTAGCTAGTCAAGTAGGAGAGAGTTTTGATAAATCATACGATGTTCCTTGGCACTCGGCGCTTATTTGCTTAGTGTGGACCACCCTATTTGTGTATTGGTCTTACCTTATTTTAAAACGTCGTGATTTGTAGCAATTCTTTTAAGACTTTCTCTTGGATTTGCGAAGTTTTCTTTTGTTTGCCTTGCCTTGAAACTCTTTACTGTAAGACAACATAAGCCCGTGTACTTTAGCAAAAGGCACATTGTATAATATTGCATACTGTGCGGCCATAATACGCACCATTTTTTTTGACAACCACATACGCCTAAAATTATGCATCCGCTTTTTCAAAGACATGGTTTCAAAACGCATTCTATTTAAATCTATTAAATAAAAATCGTAAGTGTTGTTTTCTGAAATTTTAATCAACGTATTTCCTGGAGAATGATCCAGAAAATTAATGTTGTTTTCGTGCAGCTTAAAAGTGAAACTTGCAAATTGAGTTAAAATCTCATCTCTATTAGGATATAGCGGTGTATGATTTAAGACTCTAAAATCTATATCATAATCCACAAACTCACATAGGTAATAGCTTTCTTTAAGACCGCCATTAAAACGCTCTGCAAAGGCTACAGGAAACGGTGTATTAATCCCAGATTCTATAAGTTTTATTGCATATTTAAAAGAACGTTTTGCTTTGCTTTGTCTTAGGTACCTATACACAAGAGACTGAAAAAAATTTGGTGTCTTAAATTTTTTTATGGTTATAGTAACCCCATCTATAGTTGCTTTTTTAATGACATTTCTATCTCCTTTGGTGAGATACTCACCTGCATGCTCAAAATCTGCAAGAAAATCTGCAATGGCTTTTTCTGAGCTTACAAAATTAGGATGTATAGTGAGGGTTAATGACATTAATAAATTTTAAATACATTTAAAAAAAAGGTATTTTGCGAAGATAATGGAACTCAAACAAATACTGGTAATACAAAATAAACGAATTGGCGATGTACTGATAAGCTCAGTAATTGCAAATAACATTAAAAAGGTATTTCCAAAAAGTCATGTCACCTATTTTGTGTATGACTACACAGTGGGTGTTTTAGAGAATAACCCAAATATAGATCGTGTTATTTCGGTTCAAGAAAAGGTGTTAAAAAAACCACTTGAACTATTTAAAATGATGCGCTATATTAGAGCTCAAAAGTATGCTATTATTTTTGACCCCTACTCTAAATTACAAAGCAGACTTATCTGTTTATATTCCAAAGCTCCATATAGAATAGGACAAAAACGAGCTCATAAAAAGCTAAAACTACCTTTTTACACCCACCCTATTAGTTATTTAGAACAGCGTTCTAAAAATTGCGGAAAAGCCATTGAAGATAAAATAAACATGATTACTTCGGTGTTTGATTTGTCTGATCCAGATTATGAGCCAAAGATTTTTTTAACAGAAAAAGAAAAACAATATGCTCCCGCACATGCGCTAAAAAAACCTGTAATTATGCTAGGGGTTTTGGGAAGTACTCCACAAAAATCAATGCCTTACCCTTACATTGTTGCCCTTATAGATTTTATTACAACAACCTACAAGGCTACTATTTTATTTAATTATGCGCCACATCAAAAACAGCAAGCGCTAAAAATCTATGAAATGTGCGCAGACAAGCAATACATAAACATGGATATCTATGAAGACTCTATTAGAGGCTTTATTTGCCTTATGAACACCTGTGATATACTAGTTGCCAATGAAGGAGGAAGTGTGCATATTACCAAGGCATTAAACGTTCCAACCTTTACGATATACTCTCCTTACATCAACAAAGAAAGCTGGTGTAGCTTTGAAGACGGAGAGGCTCATGACTCTATACATTTACTAGAGGAGCAACCAGATTTATTTAAAACCTTTACCCAAGAAGAAACTAGAAAAATAGAAAAAAACCCAGACGCTTTGTATCATAAACTTACCCCAGAGATGATACTTAAAAAACTTAATCCTTTTTTACAAAAACACCTTAGCCAATAACACTTTCAGATTCTCCTGCAGCCTCTTTAGGGTCAATACCATAAGGTGTCCATACAATGTTTTGTTTACGTGTGTATGCCCGAATGGTTTTATTTCTCTCAATCATATCCTGAGTTACATACCCGCGAGCATGCTCTAGGTGAACTGCCACGGCGCTGTAACGTATTTGGATACCTTGTACACCATAATTTGTTAAACGCTCCCCAAGCTCTCTATCCTCTCCCCCATATTGCATTCTAGAATCAAAACCATTTACAGCAAGGATGTCTTCACGCCAGCCAGAGGCGTTATTGCCGTCCCAGGTTGGTGTTGTGGTGGTAAAAGTATTGAGCATTACTTCTTTGGTGCCATGAGAGGTTAGTTTGTTTATTTTGAAGCTTTTAGGCTGCCCATTTTCTAATAACCAAGCTGCATCAAAACAAGATTGAGAAACTATATTTTCTTTAGAAACGGCGTCGCTAATACTTTGAGACAGTTTATAATAGCCTCCAGATAAGAAGTGCTTTGGTCTTCTGTGTTTTAAATGTTTAAACACAAAATCTTTCCTAGCAATACAATCTCCATCACTAAAAATAAGGTAATCACCCTCACTGGCGAGTATAGCTTTGTTTAAAATTTTTGTTTTTTGAAAACCGTCATCCTCTTGCCATACATGTTTTATGCGCAAAGAAGACTCTTTTTGAAATCGTTTAATTACATCCGTCGTTTCTTGTGTTGATCCATCATCTGCAATTACAATTTCAAAATCCTTAATATCTTGTTGCTCATAACCCCACAATGATTTCTCTAACCACAAAGGTTGGTTATAGGTACTTAGTATAATTGATACGGGAGCTTTTATATGGGCATCTTTTATAATACCATGAGTGGTCCATTTTTTTTGTAACTCACGGGTTTCTCTGCGAATAGTTTGGTTTTTCTTTATCGAAACTTCATTTTTATATCCCCTTGGATGGTCTAGATGCACTACAATAGCATTATAGCGTATTTGTTTGCTCTTTATGCCAGAGTTAAACAAGCGTTCTCCTAGTTCTCTGTCTTGACCTCCGTACTGCATTTGCTCGTTTAGGCCATTTACAGCAATAATATCTTTGGTCCAGCCTGAGGCATTATGTCCATTCCAACTAGCATTGGTTGGAGTTATTAAATTTAAAACAGAGGCTGTTATAGGCTTTGCGGTAAGTTTACTGTTTTTAAAAGAGGTTTGCAAACCATTCTCTTTTAGCCATTTTAAATCAAAGCAGCGACCCGCATAAATATCTTCTTTATCAATGCTTTTTGAAATATTCATAGGCAACATAAAGTACCCACCAGATAAAAAACAACCTTCTTCTCTGTATTTTACGTGTTGTTCTACAAAGTCTTTTCTTGGGATACAATCACCATCACTCATAATGGTGTAGGCTGTAGAACACTTTGTAACTGCTTTATTTAGAATCTCAGATTTTTGAAATCCATTATCTTCATGCCATACATGAACAATAGGATAAAAAACCTCTTTTTGTAGACGCTCTAAAAGGGCTTTTGTTTGAGGTCCAGAACCATCATCAGCAATAACAATCTCAAATAATCTGTAGGTTTGATTGTTATAACCATAGAGTACTTTCTCTAGCCATTGAGTGTTGTTATAAGTGCTAATAATAATAGAGGTGTCTATTGTTTTCATTAGTGCAAATATACTAGATTTTGTGTTTGGTTCTAAAAATCTAAACGCTCAGACTACTCCTATAATTTTTAAGTAAAATAGGACGATATACAAAGGGCTACCCACCACATTTATAAACACCTGGATTATCCTTGGGGGTTTGAATTATTTAAAAGCCAAGGTCTCTAAAGCCTAATTTTAGTACCTTTGTTTACAATGCAAAAAACGCCCACATTAACTGTTATTATTCCCACTTTCAATGAAGCGGGCTATATTGAAGATGCATTAAAAAGTGTTGCATTTGCAGATGAGATTATACTTATAGACTCTTTTAGTGAAGATGCAACGCTTACGCTAGCAACACCCCATGTAAGCAAAGTTCTCTCTAGAGAGTTTGATAATTTCAGTAATCAAAAAAATGAAGCATTAAAACATGCAAAAGGCCAATGGGTTTTATTTTTGGATGCAGATGAGCGCGTCACCCAATCCTTAGAAAAAGAAATTAAAGAAACCATACAAAACCCGGTACACTCAGGGTATAAGATAAACTTTCCTCATTTTTACATGAATCGTTTTCTATACAGCCATAGTGATGATGTGCTGCGTTTAGTAAAGCGTGAAGGAGCTCACTTTAAAGGAGAGGTGCATGAAAAACTACTATGTAACGGCTCTGTGGGCAGGCTCAAAAACAAGATGTTGCATTACACCTACAAAGATTTACACAGCTACATCACAAAAAAAGAAAGCTATGCATGGTTTCAAGCCAAACAACAATACGCTAAAGGCAAAAGAGCCACTTGGATGCACTTTTGGTTTAAACCATTGTTTCGGTTTTTTAAATCATACATTATAAAAGGAGGCTATAAGGATGGAGTTCCTGGGCTAACGGTTGCTGGGGTTAATGCTTATGGGGTTTTTCAAAGGTATGTAAAGCTACATTTGCTACATAAATCCATGGAGTAGCTTAACGACAAAACACTAGCTATGGAGGCTTTATTTAATAGCTGTAAAATGAGTATTTTTACCCAAACAATATTGCTACATTGAAAAACCAAACAAAAATTTCTGCGGTTATCATTACCCTAAATGAGCAAAAGGCACTCCCCGCTTTTTTAGACAGTCTTTGGTTTGCAGATGAAATCATCATTTTAGATTCTTACAGTACAGACTCAACACTGGCCATAGCAAAGGAACATCAAAAAGTAAAGGTGT
>JABHYI010000038.1 GCA_018656255.1 Bacteroidota bacterium | reverse complement strand
GCACGTTTTGGCAGGGTAGGAGCACTTGTAAGTAATTTAACCTTGCATGGCCTTGTTAGGTATGGTTTGTCATCTACCGTTATATGAACACCTTCCTGTAGTTTTAAAATTTCAGCAGCTTGTATAATACCGTCTACTTGGGCATAATATTCTTTTTCAACGCCACTGTTATTTACATGATAGCTATAAGCGCCATTGGTGGTCAGTAGCAGTAGGCCTTCACTAGGCTCATCTAGTCTTCCAATAGCCATTGTGCCCTTTGGGAAATCAGCTAAAGAACCTAAAAAAGTTTTGTTTTTAGCATGCCTGTCATTTGTAGTGAATTGACTCACCACTCCATAGGGCTTAAATACTTTGTAATAGCTGTGTAATGTGTTTTGCATTATTAGCCAATGAGCAAATCTATAATAGCGGCTAATTCAAAGTCTTTTTCTGTAACCCCATCTGCATCATGTGTAGATAAGAAAATTTCTAAGGTATTGTAAACATTGGTCCACTCTGGGTGATGATTAAGGCGTTCTGCTTCAAAAGAGATACGTGTCATGGCAGAGAAAGCTTCTTTGAAGTTCTCAAATTCAAAACTTGCAAATAGGCCTCCTTCAACATACTCCCAGCCTTCAAACTGAGCTAGTTTTTCTGTAATCTGTGCTTGGGTATATTTTTTCATACTATTTATTAATTTTTAAGGGTAATAAGATCCTCTAGTGTAGAATTTTCTAACACATCTGCCACGGTGGTTTGATAGTTTGTAGGCAGTATATTGTGCTTTGGCAAAATAGCTAGGTATTGATCATCATTACTGTTGTAAATACTTTTAAAGATAGGTGTCTTGTTGCTTATTTTCTCACAAATCTCTGTAAATAAGTCTTGATGATGCACTAAATCATTGCTTGCCAAATGAAAAATACCAGTAAGCTCTTTATTAATAATGTAATGGATTTGTTGTGCTATGGTGTTTGCGGTGGTGACACTAATAATTAGATTTGGGTACACATCAAAGACCGCTTTGTGTTTAATGGCTTGTCTTACTTGTAGAATTCTTGGGCTATACGCACCAAGCACCATTGGTAGTCTTAAAATACTGACTTGATTTTTAATTTTCTCAAAAAGTAGTTTTTCTACAGAAACTTTAAATTTCCCGTATTCGCTTACTGCCGTTGGGCGAGTATCTTCATAGCTTGGTACACTAGAGAGACCATCAAACACACTTACAGAAGATAAAAATAGAAGCCTACACCCTGGGGTGTCATTTACATATTTACACACCTGTTTATGAGCGTGGTATTGCGCTTTAAAATTTCCGCGAAGGGCAGATATAATAAGGGTTGGCTTAATTTTCTGTAGTGTTTCGGAAATATTATCATTGGCTATATCATACCCAAAAAATGCCTTATTGTTATCATACAATTCATGGGCAGAATAGTAGGTGCCATAGGTCTCAAAATAAGTGCACAGTTCTCTATAGATAGCATTGCCAACGTATCCGCTTGCCCCTAAAATTAATATCCTGTGTTTTTGTTTTTGCATCTAGTTTTAATTTGCCTACATCCTTGCTTTGTTGCCAATGACCAAAAAAGGTACTTGTGCTACTTTATTTTTTGTAGAATGGTAGTTTTACAACCATTGCAGGCACTATTTTATTACGAATTTGAATATGTATTTGAGATCCAACTTCTTTTAATGCCATAGGTACATATCCCAAACCAATACCCTTACCCATAGATGGAGACATGGTGCCGCTTGTTACCCTACCAATACTGTTACCTTGCGCATCTACAATAGCATATCCCTGTCTTGGAATACCGCGCTGTGAAAGCTCAAAACCAACCAATGTTTTTGAAACCCCAATCTCTTTTTGTTTTTTAAGAGATTCACTGTTTATAAAATCCTTATTAAATTTTGTAATCCAGCCAAGACCAGCCTCTAAAGGGGAGGTGGTGTCATCAATATCATTTCCGTAGAGGCAATAGCCCATTTCAAGTCTTAAGGTATCTCTGGCTGCAAGGCCAATGGGTTGGATGCCCCAATCTGCACCAGCTTCCAAAACTTTGGTCCATATTTTGGCCACCTGGGTGTTTTTGCAATAAATCTCAAAACCACCACTACCAGTATACCCAGTTGCGCTAATAATTACATTTTCAACACCGGCAAAAGTGTTTATTTTAAAAGTGTAAAATTTAATGGCGCTTAAATCTTCTTGTGTAAGGCTTTGCATTGCTTGTATTGCTTTTGGACCTTGTATGGCCAAAAGTGAATAGTGATCACTGCTGTTTTCAAGCGTAGCTTCCATGGTGTTGTGAGAGTTAATCCACGCCCAATCTTTATCTATGTTTGATGCGTTTACAACCAATAGCCATTTTTCTGCGGCTATTCTATACACAATAAGATCGTCTACCACACCGCCATCTTGATTAGGAAAACAACTATACTGGGCCTCACCATCTTCTAGTTTTGAGGCGTCATTGCTACACACCCTTTGTATTAAACTAAGCGCATTTGGTCCTGTTACAAAAAACTCTCCCATATGGCTTACATCAAACACACCTACTTTTTCTCTTACGGTTTGGTGTTCTATGTTAATTCCTTGATAAGAAACGGGCATGTTATACCCTGCAAAGGGTACCATTTTTGCGCCAAGGGCAGCATGTATTGCAGATAGAGCTGTGTCTTTCATTATATATTGTATTTATACAGCGAATAAAATGATGTTTTAAACACTGTGTTGTTTGTTGGTTCAGATTTTAAAAAACAAATATAACGCTAGGGTAGTGGCCTTACCAAATTTTTATGAGTATTGCTTAAAAATAATAAATGATAGTTTACTGCACTTTTCTGTCTTTATTACCCAAGGGCATGAAAATCCAATACAAGAGCATTCTGCTCAATACCTAAATTTCTGTTAGTTATACAAAAACTTATGTTGTACTTTTGTTTAAACAATTCTAAATTCATGTCTGAAATACATCATATAAGCAGCTCTCTTCTTGAGCTATCTGTAATTAAAGATATTCTTGATAATCAAAAAAAAATAGCCCTTTCTAATGAGGCTACAGATAAAATAAATAACTCATATGAGTTTCTTTCTAAAAAAATAAAAAATAACGAAACACCTATTTATGGCATAAACACAGGTTTTGGATCTTTGTGTAACGTTAAAATCTCCTCAGAGAATTTATCAAAACTTCAAGAAAACCTAGTTACTTCTCATGCCTGTGGTACGGGAGAGTATGTGCCCAAGGCTATAGTGAAGTTAATGTTATTACTTAAGATACAATCTTTAAGTTATGGCTACAGTGGTGTGCAGTTAGTAACAGTTGCTAGATTGGTGGCCATGTACAATGCCAATGTAATTCCTGTTGTGTATACACAAGGTAGTCTTGGCGCCTCAGGAGACTTATCTCCACTTGCGCACATGTCTTTGCCGCTTTTAGGCAAAGGAGATGTTTGGCTAGAAGATGCAATAGTGCCCACTTCAAGTATCATGGAAGAGCACAATTGGAGCCCAATAACACTAATGGCTAAAGAAGGTTTGGCTCTTTTAAACGGGACACAATTTATGAGTGCCTATGGGGTTTATATGCTGCTAAAGAGTTATAAATATTCTTACCTGGCAGATGTTATTAGTGCTGTTTCTATAGATGCCTTTGATTGTAATATGAGCCCATTTAATGCTCTTGTGCATAAAGTACGGCCTCACAAGGGGCAGCTTGAAACTGCAGCACGTATCAACGAGATCTTGCAAGACAGTGAGCTTGGAGCTGCCGAAAAAACAAATGTACAAGACCCGTATTCTTTTAGATGTATACCACAGGTGCATGGCGCAACCAAAGACACCCTTGAATTTGTACACCAAACATTTAAAACAGAGATTAACGCAGTTACAGATAACCCTAATATTTTCATAGAAGAGGATTTAATTATCTCTGGCGGAAATTTTCACGGTCAGCCACTGGCTCTTGCCTTAGATTATATGGCCATTGCAATGAGTGAACTAGGAAGTATTTCAGAGAGAAGAACCTACCAGCTAATATCTGGTTTGCGTGATTTACCTGCTTTTTTGGTCAGTAACCCAGGCCTAAACAGCGGTTTTATGATACCTCAATATACAGCAGCAAGTATTGTAAGTCAAAACAAACAACTTGCCACACCTGCTTCTATAGATTCTATAGTTTCTTCAAACGGTCAAGAAGACCATGTGAGTATGGGAGCTAACGGGGCAACAAAATGTTTGCGTATTATAGATAATATAGAAACCATACTGGCTATTGAGCTCATGAACGCCTCTCAAGGTCTAGCCTTTAGAAATAAAAAATCATCACCCTTTGTAATGTCATTTATAGAGAATTATAGGCAGGTGGTTCCATTTTTAGAGCAGGATAGAATTATGGCAGATGATATCCATGCAAGTATTGCTTTTCTTCAAAGCTTTAGTGTAGATAGTGAACTGCTTTTTTAATAGCTATTAACATAGTTTTCCTTAGTTTCTTATATTTTAGTAAAAGAAGTCAAGTATTAAAAAAAAACAAACGCCCCTTATTTTAAATAAGGGGCGTTTTTACTATAGACTTTACACATCTTAGTTAAGATTCTGTAGTCTTCTTTTTTTGTTTTTTAATTTTAATACTAAGTTCATTTTTCTTGTCGTCCAAATCCATGGTAATAGCATCTCCTTCTTTAAGGTTGCTGTTAATTATTTCTTCAGCCAAGGCATCTTCAATATATTTCTGAATCGCACGCTTTAAAGGCCTAGCTCCATAGTCTGAATCAAAACCTTTGTCTGCAATATAATCTTTTGCTTTTTTGGTTAGTCTAAGGTCATACCCAAGTGCTTTAATACGTGAAAATAATATTTCCAACTCTATGTCAATGATTTTATGAATATCATCACGATTTAAGTTGTTGAATATCATCACATCATCTACACGATTTAAAAATTCTGGCGCGAATGTTTTTTTCAAGGCATTTTCAATAACTCCCTTGGCATTAGCATCTGCTTGGCTTGTTTGTGCTGCAGTACCAAAACCAACTCCCTGACCAAAATCTTTTAATTTACGTGCTCCAATGTTGGAGGTCATGATTATAATTGTGTTTCTGAAATCTATTTTACGTCCTAGACTGTCTGTTAGATGACCATCATCTAAAACTTGTAACAACATGTTAAAGACATCTGGATGGGCTTTTTCTATCTCATCTAATAACACCACAGAATAAGGCTTGCGTCTT
>JABHYI010000273.1 GCA_018656255.1 Bacteroidota bacterium | reverse complement strand
TGTTAAAAATCATCAGCTATCCTTTTAGTATTTTGTTTTACCTGTGTTTTGCATGCGCTGCAGTAGTGTTTCATTTTTTGCAATGGGTGGGGTTTAACTTTTTCGGGTATCAGGGTCATAAAAACGTTGTAGATCTTTTAAACTGGTTTTTGATGCGCTTTTTAAATCTGTTGGGCACTCGTTTTAGCTTTACTATTGAGGAAGAAATCCCAAAAAATGTACCTTTAGTAATTGTATCTAATCATCAAACCACCTGGGATATCCCGTCAATTATTTGGCATCTAAGAAAATTGCACCCTGCTTTTATTGCTAAAAAAGAACTTGGCAAAGGCATCCCCTCTATATCCTATAACCTAACCCATGGAGCCTCAATACTTATAGATAGAAAAAATCCATTACAGGCCACCCAGCAAATCATCGATTTAGGCAAATACGCCGCAAAAAATAATAGAAGTGTTGTCATCTTTCCTGAAGGAACTAGAAGTAAAGACGGAACTCCCAGAGCCTTTAAAGCTCGCGGATTAAAAACGCTCTTTGAGCAAATGCCAGGGGGATACGTAGTGCCTATTACCGTTAATAATTCATGGAAGTTACAGCGCTACGGATTCTTCCCAATGGGCTTGGGCGTGCATTTAAAACATCATGTGCATCCTGCAATTAAAATTTCAGATCACACCCCGCAAGAACTTGTCATTGCTACAGAACAAATCATTACAAAAAATATTATCACAAAATAATTACTTGTTTACAAAGCGGTCTATAGTTACTTTGTTTTGAAGATCTTTCATGGCAATAATCTTAGTGTTTTTTGTCTGGGTTGGGAGACCATAATCTTGAAATACCGTATATTTTAAATACGTAGGGTTTTTAGGTCTTTCAGTAGATAAAAATTCCATATTAACAATCCAAGGCCCCGTTTGAGCGTCGTCAATAATGTGCTCTTTTATTGCATACCCCTGAGAAACCTCTTCTTGAAGCAAACTTTTTGATTCAAACCTGGTGTGTGTCCAGTTAAAAAACTTACGCTCTGGACTTACAAACTGAACATCGAAATCTACGTCGGGTTGGGTCCATTCAAAAACAATTCTTATGTCTTTTTTAAAATTAAGACTTAGCAGCTCATTAGGCAATTTTTCAAAGGATACTTTGTTTTTATGAAAGGCAAGTAAATGCTTAAGCTCATTATAGGCTAGTTCTTGTATGCCAGAACAGTCTACATTAGGTATGGTGTTGTATACAATTTGGTATAGTAAGGTAAGGGCTAGTTCATAATCTCCTGCGGCTTCATAGGCCAGGGCAAGATCTCTATAACTTTGAGAGCTATCTGGTCTTAAGGCTAGTATCCTGTTGTAGATGTTTACTACTTTTTTATACGCTCCTCTGCGTTCAAGAACAAAAGCATAAGCCTTTAAGGCTTTTATATTGTTTGGGGCCAAAGAGGCAATAGTAGAGAGTATTTCAAAAGAGTATTCTTTGTCCCATTTTAAGAAATATTCAGAAGATTCAATATAAAAAGGAATGGTGGTGGTGGTCTTTTCTTGTTTTTTAAAAATGGCTTTTGCCTGGGCCAATGAAGTAGCCTTCTCTAGGGCGCTAAGGGTGGTAGATTTGTTGTTTACAGTAGCCAATGAAGGCACTGTTTCAACATACTCATTGCCTTTAACCTGCAATGATTTTATTTTCTCTTTCGTTGACACGTTGTTTCCTTTGCCCAATTTTGTGACAATAAAGATTATACCTCCAGAACCTAATTGCCCGTAACGCAAAGTGGCAGTTAATCCTTTTAGTAATTTTATAGATGAAATTTCACTTGGATTCAAAGAGTTGAGTATGCTTTGGTCTAACAGTGCACCATCCAAAACAACTCTTGGAGCCTGTGATGTGATGGTTCTATTTCGAGTAAAGAGTATGGATTGATTAAATCCAGGCATACCAAATATTTCTACCCCTGGCATTTTTCTTAAAATATCAAAAACCGTAATATCTGTGTCTCTAATATCCTCTTCTGTTATTTCCTGACCAGTGCTATAGCCTAAAGATTTTGTGTTTTTTCTGCCATAGGCCGTTTCTACAAATTCATCTTTTGATTTTTTTTGCCCTTTAATTACCACCTCATCTAGGAGTTGGCCGTCATAGTCCAGTTTGATTTTCATTGGAGTGTCACGTTGTATGATAAGCTCTTTATACTCCATGGCAAATGAACTTACTTCCAATACCGTATCATCTTGGGTAACCTTGATAGAAAACTCTCCCTTTTGGTTAGTTACCACCTCGTTAAATGTGTTTTTTACAGTTACCGTAGCTCCTTGAATGGGACCATCTGCGCTTTTAACAACACCAGTAACAACTGTTTTTTGCTGAGCTAGGAGCACAGATGTGCTAAAAAACACACATACTAGAATAAAAAATTTTGTAACTGAATTAAAAACACTTTTCATAGCTTTGGTTTGGTTGTAACTAAAATTACCGATATTTATATTTAGACGACAAAGAGACCTATTTGTTTCAGTTTTTGGCGTCTATTTTCTGTTAAAAATCTTAATAAACATTGTCACTCACATATTATGCCAAAAAACACCTTGCCATTTGATGTTCTAATTACCAACACAACTGCCTTTGTAAAGCAAGAATTAAACGGTGCTGAAGGAGGTCATGACTGGTTTCATATGGAGCGGGTGTACAAAAATGCCCTTTTAATTTCTGAAAATGAAAATGCAAATAAAACCATCGTAGCGCTAGGGGCATTACTTCATGATATTGCAGACAGTAAATTTCATCAGGGAGATGAATCTATAGGGCCTAGAAAAGCAAAAGCATTTTTACAAACCCAAGGGGTCTCTCAAGACGCGATCACACAGGTTATAAAAATAATTGAAAACGTTTCTTTTAAAGGAGGAAATACCATTAAAACATTTCACTCTAAGGAGCTGGAGGTAATACAAGATGCAGACCGTCTAGACGCAATAGGAGCCATCGGTATTGCTCGCACCTTTAACTATGGAGGATTTAAAAATAGAGCCATCTATGATCCGTCAATAAAGCCAGATTTAAATATGAGCGCGGCTCAATATAAAGCCTCTAAGGCTCCTACCATAAATCATTTTTATGAAAAATTACTGTTATTGAAAGATAAAATGAATACTGTTTCAGGGAAAAAAATTGCTCAAGAGCGCCATGAGTTTATGGAAAAATTTCTAGAACAGTTCTACCAGGAGTGGAGTGGTGAAAAGTAATTTTTACAATTTATTTCCCTGGAAAAACAGGTTTTCTTTTCCCTAAAAAGGCCTGTGTTCCTTCTTTAAAATCTTCGGTGCCAAAACATTTTCCAAATTCTGATATCTCAGCGTCAAAACCATTTTCTCCGTCCACAAAACCTGCATTTACAGCATTAATTGCAGCTGCAATTGCTACTGAAGAATTGCGCGCTATTTTGCTTGCTATTTTTTGAGCAAGAACAAGCAGCTCGTCTTGAGTGGTGACATGATTTACCAAGCCATATTCATAGGCCTTTGCTGCATCTATCATCCCTGCAGTCATGATAAGCTCCATGGCGCGTCCTTTACCAATTAATTGGGGCAAACGCTGTGTACCGCCATAGCCAGGAATAACCCCTAAAGAAACCTCAGGAAGGCCCATCTTTGCCGAGTCACTAGCTACTCTAAAGTGTGCGGCCATTGCCAGCTCCAAACCGCCTCCTAAAGCAAATCCATTTACAGCGGCAATTACTGGTGTTTGCAGGTTTGCAATAAAATCAAACAACAACGCTTGTCCTTGAGCGGCTAGTTGCTGACCTTCTGCAACAGAAAAATCTGCAAACTCACTAATATCTGCGCCAGCAACAAAAGCTTTGTCTCCACTTCCGGTAATGATAATTACTTTGGTTTGTGTATCTGCATCTGCCCTCTCAAAAGCGGTGTGAAGCTCTTCTATGGTTTGACTATTTAAAGCATTTAACTTTGAAGGCCTGTTAATGGTTATGGTGGTAATACCACTTTGACTTTGGGATAGAATGTTTGTGTAACTCATAATGTGTTGGTATTCAATAGCGTCGTAAAAATACTAAAATTGATTAGGGTAAGGCAGGAATTGATACTTTAAAAATTGTGTTTTGGTCTTGGAGGGACATCAGTGAAATACTGCCGCCATAGGCCTCTACAATACTCTTAACCATTGCTAGACCCAAACCCATACCACTATTTTTTGTGGTAAACTTAGGCTCAAAAACCTTGTCTTTATTGTCTTTGGAAATACCAATACCATTATCCTCAACGGTGATAACAGCAAAGCGATCTTCCATATAAACGCGCACATCAATTCTTGGGTTTTCTTGTATAGACTGCTCCAAGGCTTGAGTGCTGTTTTTAACTAGATTATTAATTACTCGTATGAGCTGAGAACGATCAAATCTGGCCATTATTTGATCCTGCCCAGGGGTAAAATGAATATACTCCTCATTAAAAATATCGAGCGCCAGTTTGGTAATTTTTACAACATTTAAGGTCTCGTCTTTTTGCGCTGGCATCTGAGCGTAGTTTGAAAAAGCAGAAGCAATCGAGCTCATGGTATCAATTTGTTCTATAAGGGTATTACTGTACTCCTTTATTTTTTCATTAATATCTGGCAAATTAGCGTCAAATTTTCTTTGAAAACTCTGCACAGTGAGCCTCATGGGCGTCAATGGGTTTTTAATCTCGTGGGCAACTTGTTTTGCCATCTCTCGCCATGCAGCTTCTCGCTCACTTGCAGCCAATTGAGCGGCACTAACCTCTAGCTCATCAATCATACCATTGTAGGCCTTTACTAGGTTTGTGATTTCTGCAGTTGTGTTCTGTGAAACATCAATGCGCTTATTGCGCTTGTCTAGCCTAGTGTCAATGATTTTTTGAGAAATTATATTGAGTGACTTTGTGATGTACTTTGATAAAAAGTAAGCCAAAGCAATTGCAATGCCCAACATAAGTAAATAAGCAACTGCTAGTCTAGAAAGGCTCTCTTTTAACTCATCTTTTATAAAGCCATCTTCTTCTATATAAGATAAATTTAAAATAGCCAATGGCTCTTGGTTACTGTCTGTAATAAAGCTATAAGAAGATTGATAATTTTGATTTGCTGCTTTAAATTCTTCAATAAAAGTTTTCTCAGAGGAGTTTAGTAAGGCATCTAGCACATAGGCTTGCAAATTTTTGCTTACAGTATCTTTGCCAATAGAGTTTTTAGATTTTTTAAGCAATCCTCCCTGTAAGTCATAAAAACTTAGCTCCAGATTGTGGATGCGATTAATTTCATAAATCTCATCTTTAAAAATAATAGGAATATACTTTGTTTGTATTGGGTAAGAAGCATCATTAAGTACATAGTTAATGTGCTTTTTAATATTTTGCTGTTTTCGCTCTAGCCTATCGTGGTGATAATCTTCTGCTTCTTCTCTGTACTGATATACCGTTACGGCAGCAATTAAAATAGAGGCAAGTACCACGAGTATTAACATGGAGAGAAAGATTCTATTTCGCAGTGATTGTGTGTAAAACTTCAAGAGTGCTAGTTGTAAAATGTTATGGCAATCGAAAGATAACAATAATTAGACCGCTTTTATATAAACAGGTATAATTACAGGCCTAAAATTTATGTAAACAAATGGATTAACGCTCTCGTATGGCTTTATATAATTTAAAACCAAACATCAGTAGTATGGCAAAAACGATAATACCAAGGGTGCCGTACACCCAGCTTACAGCATTTTTCAGTATCACTAAAAAAACAACAGCAAAGAGAATAATAGTAGCTCCTTCATTAAAGATTCGCATAAAATTTCCGGAGTGCTTAACCACGTCGTTTTGCAAGTCTTTAAAGATGAGATGGCACTTTATGTGGTAGCAAATAAGCGCCACCACAAAGCCTAGCTTAACCTGCATCCAAGGCTCTTCTATATAAAAAGGGCGCAGCGCCAGAAGCCAAATTGCAAAGCCAACTGCCAAAAACAACGAAGGCCAAGTAATAATGTACCACAACCGCTTTGCCATAATCTTGAGTTGATCTCCTAGAATTTCTTTTGCAGGAGACGTTTTTTTATAGGCCTCTATTTGATATACAAATAAACGCACAATGTAAAATAACCCAGCAAACCAGGTGATCACAAAAATTAAGTGCAGAGATTTAATATAATCGTATTCCATGATGCAAATCTAAGAGAAGCGTTCAGTTATTCTTCTATGAATAAATAATTAAGTTGGTTTTTGTTAAAGGCAGCATTAAAGGTTTTTATTTCTCCAGCAATAAGCGCATCTAGCTTACCTAACTCTGTAAGTATAGCAGTAGTTAATACATCTTTAACGGCAATATCTTGGCTTGTAGGCGGGAAATCATCCATGCCTACCAAACTGTTTAAATGCGCTAGTTTGTTGGTTAGCCTAATAGGAAAATTTAAAGGATCTTGCCCACTTTTGTTTTTGGTTTGATACAAGGCTTTTTCTATGTCACTAAACTGCTGGCTTAAGCTATCTGCTTTTTCAACCAATGCCTGTACGGCCTCATTGCTTTTGTATTGCTTTTTAAAGGCCTTTAATTGAGTATTAATAGCGCGTATTTTTTCTATTGAGGTATGCGCTTTATCTACAGTAGTATTTACATCTGTGATAAAATCAAATTGCTTTTGCATGCCTGCCCTGTCTGTCTCCGCATTTTTATCGGCCAAGACTCTAAACGTTTTTGCTTGCGGCTCTTGCCCCGCAACCTCAAGAACTACTTTGTATTGTCCTGGAACTGCTTGTGGCGCACTGGTGCTTGCCCACCATAAAATCATGCCGGGAAGTCGTTTAGCTCCTTTTCCGCGCATATTCCAAGAGTGATAATTAGCACCGTCAGAAACGCTAAAGGCGTCACTATTTTTAGTTTTATCTGGACTAGTGCTAAACTTTTTAATAGTATCATTTG
>JABHYI010000123.1 GCA_018656255.1 Bacteroidota bacterium | reverse complement strand
ATACAACGTCTCAATAAATGGGAGCCAGACCAAATTGGCGCTTTTGAACTTTTTGTAAAAGATTTTAATTTTATTGAGCAAACCAACAATGAGGTATATGATGCTATTGGGAGTATGTTGGATACCCAAACCATTCGAAATCGATTCTACGCTATTTTTGAATGGCTAGAGCTATTTGATTTTAATGTAATACTCATTATTGTTATGATGATTATTGTGGCAGGATTTAACATGATTACTGCCCTTCTAGTTCTTATTTTAGAGCGCACTAAAATGATTGGTGTTCTTAAGGCACTGGGAAGTGATAACTGGAGTGTACGAAAAATATTTATTTACAATGCGATGTATCTGGTTGGGGTTGGTTTGTTTTGGGGAAATATAATTGGTATTGGGTTGCTTTTGTTGCAGCAGCACTTTAATTTGTTTGCCCTAGATCCAAACACTTACTATGTTAGCCAGGTGCCTGTGTATTTGCATTGGAGCTATATAGTGGCGCTCAACTGCGGTACTTTAGTACTGTGTTTTTTGATACTATTAATTCCAAGTTATATTATTTCAAAAATTTCTCCAGTCAAGGCAATTAGGTTTGAATAAGGAAGCTACAATATAGCTTCTCAAATCCACACTAAGGCTGTACCTTTGCAATGTAAAACCCCACATATTTTATTTCACACTATGGATTACGCAGAAAATATATTAGGTACTATTGGAAACACGCCATTGGTAAAGATCAACAAGTTGGCTGAAGAAATTCCAGGACTCGTATTGGCTAAGTATGAAACATTTAATCCAGGAAACTCTGTAAAAGACCGTATGGCCTTACAGATGATTGATGATGCAGAGGCAGATGGACGCCTAAAGCCTGGAGCCACCATTATAGAGGGTACCTCTGGTAACACAGGTATGGGCTTAGCCCTTGCAGCTATTGTAAAAGGGTATAAAATGGTGTGTGTAATTAGTGACAAACAAAGCAAAGAAAAAGTGGATATTCTGCGCGCTGTTGGAAGTGAGGTTGTTGTGTGCCCAACAGATGTGGCTCCAGATGATCCTAGATCTTACTATTCTACATCAAAGCGTTTAGCGGAAGAAACTCCAAATAGTTGGTATGTAAATCAATATGATAATCCATCAAACTGTAAGGCTCATTTTATGAGTACGGGTCCAGAAATCTGGAAACAAACCGATGGTAAGGTTACACATTTTGTAGTTGGTGTAGGTACCGGCGGCACCATAAGCGGTGTTGGTAGTTACCTTAAAATGAAAAACCCTGCTATTAAAATATGGGGAATTGACACCTACGGAAGTGTATTTAAAAAATACCATGAAACGGGTATTTTTGATGAAAACGAAATTTACCCCTACGTTACAGAAGGAATTGGAGAAGATATTTTACCTCTCAATGTTCGTTTTGAAGTTATAGACGGCTTTACCAAAGTAACAGATAAGGATGCGGCTATCTGGACGCAAAAATTATCTAAAACCGAAGGAATGTTTCTGGGTAATTCTGCAGGTGCAGCCATGAAAGGTTTGCATCAATTAAAACAGCATTTTTCCCAGGATGATGTGATTGTTGTCTTGTTTCATGACCACGGTAGTAGGTATGTTGGTAAAATGTACAATGACCAATGGATGCAACAAATGGGATACGTAGAGTAAATAATTTAGTGATTTACACCTTTTATAAGGTCCTCTTAAATGCTCTTATTTTTGTGAAATGAGTCTAAGGTTTCAGTAAAAAAATACCTAACTTGCATAGATGTTACAATGGCTTTACAGCGCGAGGCATTATTTTGAGCGGCATGGATATTATGTTTGTTCACGCCTAGCAGACCGCCTTGGTATGCGGGCCAAAAGTGTACGGCTATTTTTTATTTATTTGTCTTTTGCTACCTTAGGAGTTTGGTTTGCTATATACCTTACATTGGGTTTTTGTTTCCGTTTAAAGGATTTAATATATACCAAAAGAACATCTGTATTTGATTTATGAAAAAGATTTTTCAGTCTAAGATATATGTTGCTGTTTTATTATTGTTGGCTGTTTTTGTAGCTGGTGTGTTTGGCTATAAAGTTATATCAGATTACTCTTGGATAGATGCTTTTTACATGACAGTAATCACCATTACTACAGTTGGTTTTGGAGAAGTTGTACCCTTAGATGATGTAGATAAGTTATTTACATCTGTGTTAATACTTTCTAGTATTTTTATTTTAGCCTATGCTATTTCTGTAATTACAGAATACATGTTAAGTAAAAACAATATTGGTAATTTAAGAGAAAAGAGAATACATAAAATAATTGATAGTATGAAAGATCACGTTATTGTTTGCGGCTATGGTAGGAACGGAAAACAGGCTGTTGAAAAATTAATAGCCTACAAAAAGCCTTTTGTTATTATAGAGAAAGACCATGAAGTGGTTGACAAATTTGGATCTAGCGCTCTTTTTGTGGAGGGAAATGCTAGTGATGATGAGGTCCTAAAAGATGCTGGCGTGAACCGTGCTAGTACCTTAATTTGTGCTCTGCCCAGTGATGCAGATAATTTGTTTATTGTATTAACCGCTAGACAAATGAATCCTAACCTAAGAATTATAAGCCGCGCCACCGAAGAGACTAGTTACAAGAAATTAAAACTAGCCGGGGCAGACAATGTAATACTTCCAGAGAAAATAGGGGGAGACCATATGGCATCACTGGTGGTAGTTCCAGATTTGGTGGAGTTTTTAGATAACTTGTCTGTATCTGGAGAGAAAGACAGCATTAATGTTGAGCAAATTCCTTTTGAGAAGATGTGTCTTTTGGGGCAAAAACAAGCCATTAAAGATTTAGATATCAGAAAAAAAACGGGATGTTCTGTAATAGGGTATAAGTCTCCAACTGGAGAATACATCGTAAACCCAGAGCCGTCCATGATTTTAGAAAAAGATTCTTTATTAATTCTTATTGGGCGTCCCGTTCAAATAGAAAGTCTCAAGCAGTTGTATAATGTTTGATATTTACTTTAGAATTTAATGGCTATTTACTTGAATTTGGGGTAATTTTTTAGCATCTTGCTTTGCTTAAATTCTAAACTAAACTTAACTCTTATTATGAAGAAATTTCTTCTTTCTCTATTTACAATACTGGCACCCGTTTTTTTGTTTGCACAAGAAGCAGCACAAAAGGGTGTAGATGAAGTAATCAACGAAAAATTCGGTAATGCTACAGGCTGGTTTGTGGAATTAATTTTCGCACAAATTCCAGTAACAGATGAGGTTGGAATTCCATGGGTAGTGATTATGCTCCTTGGTTTTGCAACTTTTTTCACTATTTACTTTAAGTTTATAAATATTAGCGGTTTCTCTACTGCACTAAATGTTGTGCGAGGAAAATACGATGATCTAGATCACCCAGAGGCTGGAGTCTTAAAAGGAGATTTAACGCCTGGGGCAGATATTCCAGAAACCATTAGAGTAGAGGGTGAAGAAGGTGAGGTTTCTCATTTTCAAGCACTAACAGCTGCGCTTTCTGGAACCGTTGGTTTAGGGAACATAGCAGGAGTTGCCATTGCGATCACAATTGGTGGTCCTGGAGCAACACTTTGGATGATTATTGCTGGATTACTTGGTATGACATCAAAATTTGCTGAGTGTACCCTGGGTGTAAAATACAGAGATGTTGGAGAAGACGGAACTGTTTTTGGTGGCCCGATGTATTACCTTAAAAAGGGATTGAGCGAGAGAGGTGCTGCTGGACTTGGTAAGGTACTAGCTATTTTATTTGCTATCTTTTGTATTGGCGGCTCATTTGGAGGAGGAAACATGTTTCAGTCTAACCAAGCTGCTATTATTTTTAATAGTACAGCTGGCTTTACAGGAGGCGCTTCTGGACTGATATTTGGTATTGTAATGGCTATTTGTGTCGGTTTTGTTATCATTGGAGGTCTTAAAAGAATTGCCGCTGTAACAGAAAAAGTGGTTCCGTTTATGGTAGGGATATACCTATTGGCTGCCTTGGTAGTAATTGGCATGAATTTTACAGAAATAATTCCTGCTTTTGGGAAAATTTGGAATGGTGCTTTTGCTCCTATGGGAGTTGCTGGTGGATTTGTTGGAGTCCTTGTACAAGGATTTAGACGCGCTGCATTCTCTAATGAAGCGGGTGTAGGTTCTGCAGCAATTGCACATTCTGCAGTTAAAACAAAATATCCTGCTAGTGAAGGTATCGTTTCTCTACTAGAGCCTTTTATTGATACTGTAGTGGTATGTACTATTACGGCTTTGGTGATTGTAATTACCGGAAATTATTTAGACGCTGGCGCTGCCAGTGGAGTACAATTAACTAGTGATGCATTTGCTTCGGCAATACCATGGTTTCCATACGTACTTACTGGTGCTGTAATCTTATTTGCATTCTCTACCATGATTTCTTGGTCTTACTATGGGCTTCAGTCTTGGTTGTTTCTTTTTGGAAGATCAGAGAAAAATGTGATGACCTACAAAATTGTATTTTGTTTATTCACAGTATTAGGAGCTTCAATAAGCCTGGGAGCGGTAACAGATTTCTCTGATGCCATGATCTTTGCAATGGCTATCCCTAATTTAATTGGTGTTTCATTATTATTACCTAAAGTAAAAGAAGAATTGGTAAAGTATAGAGATGCGATAAAAGCTAGTAAAAGCTAATCTATAACACATACTTACACGCATAACTCCCCAGTTAGAAATCTTAGGAGTATTATGCCAAATTTTAAATCCCATTTCGAGTTTGACACCCAACAACGAAGTGGGATTTTGCTATTGTGCTTTCTCATCGTTGGGCTGTTTTGTGTTTTATATTTTTATGAACCCTCACCCGTTTTATTGCTTGATACTTCTTCACCACAGGTATTAAAACAGCAAGCATACATAGATTCTTTACGCCAAGTAGCCTTGGAGAAGAAAAAGCCCAAACGCTATGCTTTTAATCCTAATTTTATCTCAGATTATAAAGCATATACTCTGGGTCTAACTGCAGCACAGTTTGATAGGCTTTCCCGCTATAGAAGTAAAAACATGTGGATAAACAGCATTGAAGATTTTAAGAGGGTGACCAAGGCCTCAGACAGTCTTATGACACTATTAGGACCGTTGTTTAAATTTCCGGATTGGGTCGTAAAATCAAAACCTGCTAAAGCTCAAAAAAACTCAACTCTTGCATTGTCTTATAAAGATAAAATAGATTTAAACATTGCCACCCAAAAGCAACTTCAAGAAGTGCGAGGTATAGGCCCTGCCTTGAGCGCAAGAATTATATCTTACAGATTAAAACTAGGTGGTTTCTCTGTAGATAAGCAATTGCAGAGTGTCTGGGGCTTGAGTGAGAGGGTAGTTGCCAATGTCTTAGGTAGCTTTACGGTCAAAACGCCAAAAGAAATAATTCAGATTGCTGTAAATACAGCATCTGCCTCAGATATTGCCACGATTTCTGGAATATCCTATGACCTTGCTAAGCAGATTTGGGAATTCAGGGTCTTGCGCGAAAAAATAGTATCTCTTTCTGAGCTTCAAAAAATAGAGGGAATGACCACAAGTAAATATGCCTTAATTGAGTTATATTTGCATGTAGAATAACTAACAAAAAGAGCTTTCTTTTTTAGTTGTTTTATACATTATAGTAAATATCAATATTAAATAGTTAGCCTTACAGTATGAGTTTATATTTTACAGAAGAGCATGAGTTTTTTAGAAAGAGTTTTCAAGACTTTTTGAAAAAAGAGGTGGTTCCTCACATTGACACCTGGGAGCAAACAGGTACTATAGATCGTTTTATTTGGGAAAAATTTGGAGAGATGGGTTATTTTGGCCTTGCAACTCCTGAGGCTTATGGTGGGATGGACTTAGATATTTTTTATACGATTATTTTTATTGAAGAACTGCAAAAAATAAACAGTGGTGGTTTTGCTGCTGCTATTTGGGCTCATGAGTATTTGGCGATGACTCACCTCAATAAGGAGGCTAACGAAGCTCAAAAACAAAAATATTTAGTACCTAGTGTTACTGGAGAAAAAATAGGTTGTTTGTGTATTACAGAGCCTTTTGGTGGTAGTGATGTTGGAGGCATGAGAACTACAGCTGTGAAAAAAGGTGATACCTATGTAATTAACGGATCCAAAACTTTTATAACAAATGGGGTGTACAGTGATTATTTAATAGTAGCTGCAAAGACCTCACCAGAACTAGGAAATAAAGGAATTAGCATTTTTGTTATGGATAGAGATCTTCCTGGTATTAGTGCCACCAAACTTGATAAATTAGGTTGGAGGGCAAGTGATACTGCAGAGATAGCTTTTGACAATGTTGTCATTCCTGCAGAAAATTTAATGGGAGAAGAGAACCTTGGTTTCCCATACATTATGCAACACTTCGCTCTTGAGAGATTAATCATGGGAGTAAATGCACATGCACGTAGTGAGTGGGCGTTAGATTATGCTATAGGGTACATGAAAGAGCGTACTGCTTTTGGAAAGCCTATTTCAAAGTTTCAAGCTCTGCGTCATAAAGTTGCAGATTTAGCAAGTGAGGTAGAAATGGCTAAAACCTTTAACTATGTTACGGCAAAACGCCTAGATGATGGTGAGTATGTAGTTAAGGAAGCAACCATGTCCAAACTATTATCAACAAAAATTGCAGATCAAGTTGCCTATGATTGTGTGCAGCTCCTAGGAGGATATGGCTACATGGAGGAGTATCCACTAGCAAGAAATTTAAGAGATAGTAGGTTAGGGCCAATTGGAGGAGGAACCTCAGAAATACTAAGAGAGATCATCTCAAAGATGGTAATTGATGGGGTTAATTATAAGCCAGCTACATAAATTTGATACAATATAAACCAAATCTAGGTGTTATAAACAGTACCCTCAAAGTGTTGTGTTTTACAGCGTTTTGTTGTTTTTAAAATCAATAGCCCATGCCCAAAAATAACAACCTGCATAGATGTTACATGCTTGTCTTGTTATGCTTAGTTTCTATAAGCGTGACTTCTCAAATAGAAATTAAAAACAAGATTGTAGATTTTGCGAGCTTTGCTCCCCTAAAGAGTGCTAGTGTGTATGTTAAAAACACAACCATTGGTACCATTACAAATACAGACGGTAGGTTTTTGTTGAGTATTCCAAAAAGGTATGCCAATGACACCTTGGTTATTTCCTCTATTGGCTACAAGAGTTTTAAGTCTTTGGTGAGCGAATTTGATAGCACGATGGATATCTTTCTAGAGGAGGATATTGCGTCTT
>JABHYI010000282.1 GCA_018656255.1 Bacteroidota bacterium | reverse complement strand
TCTAATTTTTTTAAAGTACGGTACTTTGGTACTTTTAATGTGTTTGCTAATTCCTGTAATTCAGGTAATTTTTTAGCTTTTAATTCTGAAATTTCTAACATGTAGAGAGTGATAATTTGATTAAAGTGAGGGAAATCTTTAGAAAAAGATTTGTGTCTGAAAATTTATTTGAAGATAAGTAACCTAGATTGAAATGGTTACATATTATTAATGCAATAATACAACAATAAATTAAACTCTTACCTACAATTTTTAAAAAGAAACCTTATTTTTGAGCTGTAAATAACGACTATTTTTCATGTTACAACGCATACAAACTATATATCTTATTCTTGCCACTTTTGTGATGGCGGGTTTATATATTTGGTTTCCTGTGGTAACAAGCACAGATGGAGTTGTTCTTATTAGTAATCAAGAACCGCTGGTTTTTGGATTAATATTTACTTGTATTGCCTTAACTATTATTGCTGTTTTAACTTTTAAAAAACGACAGACACAATTTGTGTTGAATCGTTTAAATATCATATTAAACTTTGTATTACTGGGAGTTTTCGTTTATAGGTCACTAAGTGTACCTGGAGAGACTTTTGTCTCACAGAAGGGTATTGGGGTGTTACTTCCTATCATTTCTATCGTTTTTTTAGCGATGGCCAATAAAGCCATCAAAAAGGATGAAGATCTCGTAAAATCTGTAGACCGTTTACGTTAACACAAGCTTAGTATTATTAGTGCGAGACCTCAAAGTATGCCAACTTTGAGGTCTTTTTTTATCGTTTTAGTTCAATAACCTCTAGATTTTTGATGTTACTTCCATCAATCTCAAACCTAAGCATGGTTCTAACTTTATGAAAACCATGTCTGCCAATTGCTCCAGGATTCATGTGTAATAATCCCGTTTTCTTACATCGCATTACTTTTAAAATGTGAGAATGACCTGTAATAAATAAGGTAGGTGGGTTGGCATAAATACTCGCTCTAATTCTTTGATTGTATCTTCCGGGATATCCGCCAATATGGGTTATGTATACGGCAACCTGTTCACACATAAAATGTAAGTCTAGCTCAAAGGTAGCTCTGGCCTTGGAGTCATCAATATTTCCATACACAGCTCGCAAAGGTTTTAAAGCGGCAATGGCATCTGTCACCTTTACATCACCAATATCTCCAGCATGCCATACCTGGTCTGCCTGTTTTACATATTTTAATATGGTGTCATCTATATGGCTATGGGTATCACTAAGTAGCAGTATTTTAGTCACGCTTGGTAGGGTTTTAAAAGTCAAAAATACGCTTAATCATTTAAGATATTTGTATTACTAAGACAAGATGATTAACAAAATTATCAAACCACAAGGTATTTACTTTTCTCTAAAGTGTACCTTTGTAAAAAAACCCATTGTGCGGTACTTTATAGAAATAGCATACAACGGAACTAGTTATTGTGGTTGGCAAAGACAGCCCAACGCACTGAGCGTGCAGCAGGTTTTAGAAGAGGCTATGTCTGTTTTTTTAAGAACACCTATAACTGTTTTTGCTGCTGGAAGAACCGATGCAGGGGTTCATGCAAAACAACTCTTTGCGCATTTTGATTTTCCCGAACTTGAAAATATTTCTGAGACGCTTCATAGAATCAATGCTCTTTTGCCAAGTGATATTTCTGTAGCTAGCATTTCTAGAGTTAAAGAAGATGCGCATGCTCGTTTTAATGCCACCGCGCGCTCTTATGAGTACCATATACAGCTTTCCAAAAACCCATTTACAACTACCCTGGCGCATCAAATACACAAAAAACCCGACCAACTACTAATGAACAAGGCTGCTAGCATGCTTTTAGGGCGTCAAGATTTCCAGTGTTTTTCTAGGTCTAATACAGAGGTTAATACCTTTTTTTGTGATATTACAATAGCGCACTGGGAATTACAAGGGAGCACTTTGCTATTTTCTATTACCGCAGATCGCTTTTTAAGAAATATGGTGCGTGCCATAGTTGGTACGCTGCTAGACGTTGGTTTTGAAAAAACCAGCCTTGAGGAGCTTTCTAGTATTATAAATTCAAAAGATAGGAGTAATGCTGGGTCTTCTGCACCTGCCCGAGGTTTATATTTAACCAAGGTATCCTATCCTCAAGATGTATTCATAAGTTAATATCTTTACACGCTATATGGCATCAGCAAATGCATTTGATTTTAAGTTATTTAAGCGGTTATTGGAATTTACCAAGCCATACCGTTTGTTTTTTTATTTTGTTGCCTTTACAGCTCTTATTTTATCTGGACTGGCAATTTTAAGGCCTTATTTTTTAGAACGCGCCATAGATGAGTCTATAATACCTCGAGATCCATCAGGGCTTATTTACTTTATTGTAATTATGATAGGGGTACTGGTATTGGAAGTTATATTTCAATTCTCTTTTATTTTTTATGCCAATTGGCTAGGCCAGCACATCATAAAAGACATACGCATTAGTTTGTTTGGCTTAATGATGCGTTTTAAAATGAAATATTTTGACACCAGTTCTGTGGGTAGGCTTACCACTCGTGCTGTAAATGATATAGAAACCATATCTAGCATTTTTAGTCAAGGGCTGTTTATGATCATTGCAGATTTACTAAAAATGGCTGCTATTGCAACCTTTATGTTGTATCAAAGTTGGCGATTATCACTCATTGTATTTGTTATTTTACCTCTTATACTTATAGCTACACGTATTTTTCAACGCGCAATGAAAGTAGCTTTTGAAGAGGTGCGGGCACAGGTGGCTAATTTAAATTCTTTTGTACAGGAGCGTATCACTGGAATGAAAATTGTTCAGGTTTTTGCAAGAGAGCAAACAGAGTATAAACAGTTTTTTGCTATTAATGAAAAACACAAAAAAGCCTGGATTAAAACCGTGTGGTATAACTCCATATTTTTTCCTATTGCAGAGATGGCCTCTTCTGTTGCCATTGGTTTGCTGGTTTGGTTTGGGGGTTTAAATGCTGCTTCAAACGGCGTGATTACTCTAGGTTTGGTTGTTGCATTTATAGAGCTGGCTCAAATGCTATTTAGGCCACTGCGTCAAATAGCAGATAAGTTTAACACACTTCAAATGGGTATGGTTGCTGCAAAGCGTGTTTTTGAAATATTAGACACGAAATCACACATCGACAACCAGGGTACCCAGGTACTTACAAATACCAAAGGCGCTATCGTTTTTAAAAATGTTTGTTTCTCTTATGTGGAAGGGGAGCAGGTAATAAACGATATTTCTTTTACCGTACAACCTGGAGAAACCATTGCAATTGTTGGAGCAACTGGTGCTGGTAAATCTACCATCATAAACCTGCTTAATCGTTTCTATGAAATTAACAGCGGTACTATTTTAATAGATGGAGTATCTATTAAGGACTATACATTGGATTCTCTTAGAGAACAAATAGGGGTTGTATTACAAGATGTTTTTCTTTTTGCAGATACCATACACAACAATATTAGTTTAAATAATGAGGCTATTACTTCACAAGAAATACAACAGGCAGCAACTCAAATTGGAGTATCTAAGTTTATAGACTCCTTGCCAGGGAAATTTCAGTATAATGTGAAAGAGCGCGGAGTAATGCTATCCTCTGGCCAGCGGCAACTCATTGCTTTTTTACGCGCATATGTAAGTAATCCTGGTATTTTGATTTTAGATGAGGCAACCTCTTCTGTGGATTCATACTCTGAACAGATGATACAAACAGCCACAGATACCATAACCAAAGACAGAACTTCTATTGTCATTGCCCATAGATTGGCCACCATTAAAAAAGCGGATAAGATATTGGTAATGGAC
>JABHYI010000254.1 GCA_018656255.1 Bacteroidota bacterium | reverse complement strand
CTCTTTATATATCCGAAATGTGATAGCATTAACACTCTTTAGTATTCATTCCATAAAAGGCATAGTATTGCCATAAAAAATTCTTGTATTTTTACACTATGATTACAGTTGTTATTTTGGGTTTTGGTAATGTTGGATCTCATCTATTTAAGGTATTTGAGACAAGCCCTGGTATTAAGGTACTGCAAGTCTATACTCGAAGTATCCCCAAAGAAACAGCTAACAATAAGAGAATTATAACAAACATATTAGATATTACACACAAGGCAGATGTGTATATAGCCGCAGTCCCTGACGATACTGTACATAGCATCACATCACAACTTCCTTTTACAAATAAGTTGGTAGCTCACACCTGCGGAGGAGCTGCTTTGGAAGCTATAAGCAACACCAATAAAAAAGGAGTGTTTTACCCTTTACAAACATTTTCAAAAAACAAAGAGATTGACTTTAAAAACATTCCCATTTGTGTCGAAGCACAAAACAAGGAAGATCTTTCTTTATTATCAAATTTAGGCACTCTAATTTCACAAAAAGTGTATAACATTAGTTCTTCTGAAAGGACAAAGTTGCATGTAGCTGCCGTATTTGTAAATAATTTTGTGAATGAATTATATCATATTTCAGAAGATATTTTAAGAAAAGAACAATTAGATTTTAGTCTATTGGCTCCTTTAATTAAAGAAACGGCCAATAAAATAGAATACCTTACTCCTGCCCAGGCCCAAACTGGACCAGCCAAAAGAGGAGATAAAAAAACAATTCAGACACATCAAGGGCATCTTACAACAAAACAACAAGAAGTATATCAACTACTAACAAGTAGTATTCAAAAAAGAAACATATCACAAGATGAGTAAAAGCTATAAAGAATATTTGCATCAAATCACCACCTTCGTTTTTGACGTAGATGGCGTGCTAACAGACGGAACAATTACAATAACCACAGATGGAGAAATGCACAGAACCATGCATACCAAAGATGGCTTTGCCCTAAAAGAAGCACTGCTTGAGGGCTTTAATGTATGTATCATTTCTGGCGGTACTGATGAAGGAGTTCGTAAACGCCTTGCTGGATTAGGTATTAATGATATACATCTAGGGACACATCACAAAACAAAAACACTTGAAAAGTACCTTCAAGAAAATAATATCACACCCCAGCAAGTACTGTATATGGGTGATGACCTACCAGATTACAAGGTAATGCAACAAGTTGTTATGCCTTGCTGCCCCCAAGATGCGGTACCAGAAATAAAAGCGCTAAGCAAGTATGTTTCTCACCTAAAAGGAGGTAAAGGCTGCGTGCGTGATGTAATTGAGCAAGTACTAAAAGTGCAAGAAAAATGGAATTATAGCACAACCATAAGTGCAAAATATGACTAATTAATAAGATAAGCCAAAGTTAAAACTACATACAAATTAGTACATTTACACCTTATAAAACACTCTATGTCTACAGCAAAGAAACAATACAAAAGAATCACTACCAAAACCTTGGTAGATATGAAAAATCGTGGAGAGAAGATCTCTATGCTCACAGCCTATGATTATACCATGGCAAAAATTGTTGATGGAGCTGGCATAGACGTCATACTTGTTGGTGACTCTGCCTCTAATGTTATGGCGGGACACGAAACTACACTCCCCATCACGCTAGATCAGATGATTTATCATGCAGCCTCTGTGATTCGCGCAGTAGAGCGCAGTTTAGTGGTAGTAGATATTCCTTTTGGGAGCTATCAAAGTGATCCAAAAGAAGCACTACGCTCTGCTATTCGTATCATGAAAGAAAGTGGAGGTCATGCCGTAAAGGTAGAAGGGGGTAAAGAAATTAAAGAATCTGTGAAAAGAATTTTAAATGCGGGTATTCCAGTTATGGGGCATTTAGGACTTACACCACAGTCTATCTATAAATTTGGAACCTACACCGTTAGGGCCAAAGAAGAAGCAGAAGCAGAAGCCCTTAAGCAAGACGCTTTGCTTCTAGAAAAAGCAGGATGTTTTGCCATTGTACTAGAGAAGGTTCCTGCCAAACTTGCACAAGAAGTTGCACAAAGCCTTACCATACCTGTAATTGGTATTGGGGCAGGTAACGCAATAGACGGCCAAGTACTAGTAACCCATGACATGCTTGGCATGACACATGAGTTTAATCCTCGCTTTCTAAGAAGATATCTGGATATGTATAAGGAGATGACTACGGCTTTTAAAAGCTACAGTGCAGATGTGAAAAGTGGCGATTTTCCTAACGATACAGAACAGTACTAATACCAATTGTATTTCGGAAAAACAACGTACT
>JABHYI010000272.1 GCA_018656255.1 Bacteroidota bacterium | reverse complement strand
TGGTGGGCCTTACGCCTACACTAGACTTGGTCTTGGAGAGCTTCCTGGATTTTTAGTTGCTTGGGGATATTGGATTTCTATTTGGTGTACCAATGCGGCTATTGCCGTTGCTCTTGTTGGTTATTTAGAGGTGTTTTTTCCTGTTCTTGGCGAAAACAAATTTGCTGCTATTGCCACAGGTTTGGGTGTTATTTGGTTTTTTACTTGGATTAATTCTAAAGCCCTAAAAACAATAGCGCTGGTACAAATACTAACAACCCTATTAAAAATTGTTCCCATAACTCTTGTAGGTTTTATTGGCATTCTTTACATCAATACAGATCATTTTTTTCCAATAAATATAAGTGGTAGCTCTAGCTTTTCTGCCATTACAATTACCACCACCTTAACTTTGTTTGCATTTTTAGGAATGGAAAGTGCCACTATAGCAAGTAAACATACAGAAAATGCAGGTTCAACCATAAAAAAGGCTACCATGGCAGGCACGCTGATAACAATTGTAGTGTATATTATGAGCTCTATTGCTATTATGGGTATCATACCACCAGATGTACTATCGCAGTCAAACGCGCCATTTGCAGATGCTGCTGGTGTGTTTTGGGGAGATTGGGCAAAGTACATTGTTGCAGCTGGTGCAGTAATTGCAACTCTTGGTGCACTAAATGGATGGATACTTATCCAAGGACAAATACCAATGGCAGCAGCTCAGGACACATTATTTCCAAAAATATTTGGAAAAACAAACACCCATGGTGCTCCAATTTCAGGGATCATACTATCCAGCATTTTAGCCTCTATTTTAATGGGGCTTAATTATACAAAAGGACTCATTGAAGCTTTTACTTTTATGATGAAGCTCTCAACGCTATCTGTGCTAACCCCCTACTTGTTATCTACCATTAGTTTTCTTATTTTAGAGCGAAAGAAAGAAGGTACTATTTCCTTGAGTAAAAAACTACTGTCTTACACTACACTATTATTTTGTATTTGGGTAATTATAGGGTGCGGTATAGAAACTATTAGTTGGGGTGTTGTGTTACTGGCAATAGGTGTACCTTTCTATATTAAAATAAAAAAAACAAGCTAAATACGCTATTATGGAAAAATTCTATATCAATCCAGACATTACTTGCGCCCAAACACTTTCCGCAACTTTTTACCGAAGTCAAGAAGTATTTGATGCCCTTAAAGAGCATGTTTTTGAAAAAACGTGGCAATGGGTTGGCGATGCAAACACCACCATACCACTGGTGGAGTCTGTATATCCAATTACTCTTTTAGAGAATTTTATAGCTGAGCCAATGTTGCTTGTTAAAGATAAAGAAAATGCTATTTCTTGCATAAGCAATGTATGTACACACAGAGGTAATATAGTGGCGCATCATCCAGGAAAAATGAAACAACTAACCTGCATGTATCATGGAAGACGTTTTGAGCTTGATGGCAGCTTTAAAAGTATGCCTGAGTTTGAAAAGGCAAAAGATTTTCCTAGACCATGTGATGGCTTACATCAATTTAAGCTTTATAACTGGTGCAGTCATTTATTTGTTGGTCTGGACCCTACCTTTGATTTTTCTCAGGTTATAGATATCATGAACCAGCGTGTTGGTTTTTTACCCTTAGATGAGTTTAAACTTGACACAAGTGCAAATAAAGATTACATCATTAATTGCCATTGGGCGCTGTATTGTGACAATTACCTTGAAGGATTCCACATCCCTTTTGTACATGAAGACTTAAATAAAGCGTTAGATTACGGATCTTATAAAACAGAAATTTATGAGCACTTTAATTTACAAATAGGGTATTCTCAGGGAGGTGAAGAGGTTTTTGACTTGCCAGAAGGCCATCCAGATTATGGTAAAAACGTGGCTGCTTATTACTATTGGGTATTTCCTAACATGATGTTTAATTTTTATCCTTGGGGGCTTTCTATAAATATTGTAAAACCAATTCATTTAAATAAAACAAAAGTATCTTTTATAACTTATGTGTATGATGAAAGTAAAATAAACACAGGGGACGGTGCTTTACTTGATA
>JABHYI010000271.1 GCA_018656255.1 Bacteroidota bacterium | reverse complement strand
ATTACATGTCTAACAATTGAAGCAGATCAAAAAGATACCTTCAAGGGCTATGGAGTAAAATCTCCAGAAAGCCTTTCTTCCCAAGAAATTAAAGATCATTTACTTGCCAGTGGGTGTTGGCCTTTTGTAAAACAACGTCCTTATGATGTTATTGCAAATCCAGACACTGCCCCTAAGGCTATTTTTATATCTGGTTTAGCTACTGGAGCTTTAGATGCAGATCTTGATTTTGTGTTGCAGGGCAAACAAAAAGAAGTGCAAACTGCCATTACAGCACTCAGTAAATTAACAGACGGTGCTATTCACCTTACTGTTGCAAAAGATAGCGCCTCTATGTTGTCTGAAATGCAACATGTTGTGTTACACAGAACAAATGTATTGCATCCCGCAGGAAATGTAGGGACACAAATAAACAAGATAGACCCAATCAATAAAGGAGAAACTGTTTGGACTGTAGCGGCTCAAGATTTGGTCATTATTGGAGAATTATTTTTAACAGGAAAATACAACGCCGAGCGTATTGTAGCTCTGGCAGGTTCTTGCGTAAAGGCCCCAAAATATTATAAAACTAGAATTGGTAGTGAGGTGGCTACCATGATTTATGATTCTGGGCTTAACCATGAAAATGTTCGTGTTATTAGCGGAGGGGTACTAAGTGGAGACACAATTTCTCCAAAGCAGCATTTAGGTTTTTATCACAATGCTATAACAGTTATTCCTCAGGGTGATGATTACGAATTTTTTGGCTGGAACAAACCTGTGTTTGATAAAATTTCTCCATCAAGAGCGTTAACCTTCTCTTGGATGCAACCTAATAAGAAGTTTGAGTTAAACACCAACACCAATGGCGAGCATCGTGCTTTTGTTGTTACTGGTAATTACGAAGAAGTATTTCCACTAGATATTTATCCTTTACAAATTTTAAAGGCTTGTTTGGTGAAAGATTTGGATGCTATGGAGGCATTAGGAATGTATGAGGTTGCTCCTGAAGATTTTGCCTTGACAGAATTTGTATGTGTTTCAAAGCAACCACACCAACAAATTATTAGAGAAGGATTAGACTTAATGTATAAAGAAATAGGATAAGTTATGGGTTTAAAACAGAATTTACATACCTTAAAAATGAAGTACAAGGGTACCAAGATGGCTCCTGCGTTTAACGCGTTTCACACCTTTTTGTACTTGCCTAATGAGACTACCCATAACGGTACTCACATCAAGGCTGCAGATGATTTAAAACGTACCATGAACATGGTGATCATGTCTCTTGTGCCTTGTTTATTGTTTGGAATATTTAACGCAGGATATCAATATAATGTCCAAACTGGAGATGTGACAAAAGCGCTTAGCTTTTTTAGTACAGAGTTTTGGAACTTCTCAAATTTCACTATTGGAGCCTGGAAAGTCTTGCCACTTGTTGTAGTATCATACGGGGTTGGGCTTATTGTAGAATTTATTTTTGCGGTTATCAAAGGTCATGAGGTAGAAGAAGGATACCTGGTAACGGGAATGTTAGTGCCATTAATTGTTCCTGTTGATATTCCGCTGTGGATGCTATCTATTGCAGTGATTTTTGGTGTAGTGATAGGAAAAGAAGTATTTGGAGGTACTGGAATGAACATCTTAAATCCAGCCTTAACTATTAGAGCATTTTTATTCTTTGCATACCCAACATGGATGTCTGGAGATAAAGTTTGGGTTACTGGCGCAGTGGATACAGTAGGGCAGCCTGATGCTATTTCTGGAGAAACTATTTTAGGATCACTGGCTCAAAACAATGGGTTTGGAGATTGGAGTATGATGGATCAATTTTTAGGATTTATTCCTGGATCTGTGGGTGAAACCTCAAAGCTTCTTATTATAGTAGGAGCATTAATTTTAATTCTTTCTAAAATAGGAAGTTGGAGAATTATACTAAGCACTCTTGTGGGAGCATTATCAATGGGGCTTATCTTTAATGGTGTTGTAAATGCCGGATGGGTAACAGAGAGTTCTAAATTCTTTGGCCTTATGAATGTAGATTTCTGGCAACACCTATTTATTGGAAGTATTTTAT